>NC_017857.3:2365000-2665000 GCF_000260985.4 Methylophaga nitratireducenticrescens | reverse complement strand
AAACTATCTGCTGGCGGAACACACAATTCAGCAAGCCATCCGTGTTGCTGAAAAGGCAGACAATGGAGCTGCCTATAAAGCTAGCAGTTTAAATATGTTGGCCTATATTTATTCAGCACAAGGACAGGACGATCAGGCACTGCAAGCGATAAATCAGGCTGTGAAGCTGAGCCGACAAGCTTTTGGAGAACCCCATGAACAACTGAGTCAGTTGTTATTCAATCAGGGGCAATTATTAGAACAAGCAAATAAACCCGAGCAGGCTAAACACGCTTATCAACAAGCAATGGACAGTTATATCACTTTAAACAGTACCGGTGATGCTAAGTTGTGGCAGTCGGTACTAGTACAGGCACATATCCTGACAGAAGCAGAACAGTTTAATGAGGCTGAGAGTTTGATTAAAAACGCACTGGCAGGTTTTCCGCAAAACAGCCAGTTTAATCTCCAGCCAACAGCAATCTTAGACAGGGTGGATTTGAGTGTGTTACTGGCACAGATTCAAATAGCACAGCAGCAGAATAAACAGGCAATTGAATTACTTGAGCAAGTCAGACAGTTATTGCAGCAACAGTCATCGCCGGAGAATGAACGTCTGCTACTGGTGTTGGAGTTACTGGCAAAAGCCTATGAAGATACCCACCAGCAAGCCAAATCTACACCAATACGTGAGCAGGCATTACTGTTACGGCAGCAACAAACCACGCCGAGCCTGGCCAGTGTGATGCACCTTAACGAACTGGCATTGCGTCAGCAACGTGATGAAAACTATGAGCAGGCTGACAAATTTTACCAACAGGCACTAACCCTGCTGGCAGAGTTGAATAAAAGTGATTCCATTGAGCAGGCATTGATTTTGGGAAATTGGGCCAGTCTCAAGTTACTAGAAAAAGATACTCAAACAGCTTTGTCTTTATTTGAGCAAAGCTTACAGCTACATAACAGGTTCGATCAACGTCCTCAGGAAGCATCAAAAATCGCCACCTACAGCGCAACGATCTATTACAACCAACGACAATATGCGAAAGCTGAACCGTTATTTTTGCAAGCACTGGAACTGCTGGATAGCAGTGCATCTGCTGATAAAGACAGTCTGTTGATTGCTCTGGATAACCTTGTCGCATTGTATAAATCATGGGGAAAACCGGGCAAAGCCACAGCGTATTCCAGACGAGCCAGAGAATTGAAAAATAAATAAATATGAATCTTACGCATTTATTTTTACGGAAATCATCATCTCGTTCGGTATAAGAGATAACCCCTATCATTTAATGGATATAAAAATGAAACAAGCAGCAGATCCACAAGCATTTTCGGTATATCTGAAAGAAGGCACACAAACAATACATGATGAATTAGATCAAAGGGTTATGCAGCTTAATCCTTTTGCTGATAAAGCTCATTATCAGGGTTTTTTACGGATGCAACTTCGCTTGCACACTGCTGGTGAGCAGGTTTATCACAATCAACAGATAAATAATCTTATGCCTGAGATAGAGCAGCGCAGCAGACTGTATGCCGTGCTACAAGACTGTGTGGATTTAGCGATTCCAGTTGAGCTGCAGCAACATGATCAGCAGGTAGGAAAGCTTTTTAAAATTGCAGATCCTTACGCCGGTCTGGGCTGGTTATACACCATTGAAGGTTCAACACTGGGTGCAGCGATGCTACTGAAACATGTTAAAAATTCATTGGGTCTGTCCGAGGCTTATGGCGCCAGACATATGGCCGCGCATAGTGATGGCAGAGCCACCCATTGGCGTGAATTTAAAGCCATACTGGATAGTTTGACGCTTAATGATTTGCAAAGGAAACAAGCGCTGGATGCAGCCAAACAGGCTTTTTATTTTGTAACTGAAACCGTTGATGAAATTATGGTCATTGGTAAAAAAGAAGTGGCTGGCTAATGATAAAAATAGCACTGTGGCGACTGCTGGCATTATTTTTTGTTGCCTTGGCTTTTATTGGGAGCATTCTTCCCGGTATTCCTACCACAGAGATTGTGTTGTTAGCGGTATGGGCTTCGGCCAATGGCTGGCCTAAATTACATGATTGGTTATTAGCTCATCCACGATTTGGCCCGCTGATTAAGCAATGGCAAACTCATCGAGCTATTCCACGTCGAGCCAAATGGGTTGCGGGCTTAAGCATGTTAGTAAGCACCTTGCTGTTGATTTTCTCTAATGCACCGTTATGGGTGAAATGCTCATTACCAGTCATGATGGCATTAGTGATGTTTTGGTTGGCCCGACGGCCTGAAATACCAATGCTAAGCTGTGAAAACGAGAAATAATTAATGAAATTACTGAAACATATAATTCCGTTGTATTTGGGCCTAACCATGGCAGTTTCGGTTATGGCGGAGGAGGCGTTGACTCCAGCTGTGACCGCGGATAACGCCGAGATTACTGATACTGAACAGGTTGATGGTTCAGCCAGTCAAAACGTGCAACTTAAGGTGGAAAGCAATGCTGCACTAGATCTAGAACCAAAAGAGCTTCTTGAAAAACCAGTGATGGGAGATGTGGCTCACGCTCTCTCCCCATTAGGAATGTATCAGGCAGCTGACTGGGTGGTGAAGTTAGTGATGATAGTGTTGCTGGCCGCATCCATGCTGACATGGGCTATCTGGCTGGCAAAATGGCTGCAGTTAGCAAGTGCCAGAAAACAAGTAAAAAAACTGCTAGGTCAGGTGACGACATTACATCGATTTGACGCAGTGCACGACTTGCAATTGGGGGTCAGTGCTGGACAGACATTAATTAATGCCACCGAACAGGAGTTGACGCTATCCAGACAGGAAAATGCCTGGGTGGATGAGGGCATCAAGCAACGGATGGGAGCGAGATTGGAGCGTATTCAAATTGCTGAGGCCGGAGCCATGGGCATTGGAATGGGCATCTTGGCAACGGTTGGGGCCGTAGCGCCTTTTGTTGGTTTATTTGGTACCGTTTGGGGCATTATGAATGCCTTTATCGGAATTGCCCGATCGCAGACTACCAATCTGGCGGTAGTGGCGCCAGGTATTGCCGAAGCGTTGTTGGCGACCGCCATGGGACTGATCGCAGCGATTCCAGCGGTGGTTATCTATAATCATTTCTCTCGTAAAATTACCGCTTATCGTTCCCTGCTGGGTGATATCTCAACTAATCTACTGATTCTGGTCAGTCGCGATCTGGATCGGCAGAGCCTCTTTTCAGTGACCAACAAAGTAGACTTTCCGAAAATCAAAAAAGCAGCGGAGGTGAGTGCGTGATAGGCGGATTTTCAGACCATACGGGTGAGCAAGAGCTGCCGGAAAATCACGACATAAATGTCACCCCTTTTATTGATGTAATGCTGGTGTTATTGATCATATTTATGGTGGCAGTGCCATTGGCAACCGCCAGTATTCCGATTGATCTGCCGACCACTTCTGTTCAGCCGCCTTCGGTAGAGCAGAAGCCGATTTATCTTTCAGTAAAAGCTGATATGACGCTGACAGTGAATGACAAAGATAGACTCACATTGGATACGCTGGAACAGCAGCTATTGAGATTTGTTCCCGACCACGAAACCCGCATTTTTCTCAGGGCAGACAAACGTCTTACATATGAAGAGTTAATGCAGGTCATCACTGCTTTGGGAACAGCCGGTTACATGAGGATTGCTCTGGTTGGACTTGAGAAAACCAGCGGAGCCTGAAGTGTTGATCTCAAATCGCTGCTCATGGCAGATGCGCTTCGGCGCTGGAATACTGTTCAGTTTAGTGGTGCATGGTGGTGTTTTGGTAGCTTTTCTTTGGTTTCCATTATCAAAACCGCCCATTCTTCCGGATGCGATCCCAATTGAAATCGCTATGGTCTCGCCATTGATGGCAGCACCAGATGAACCCGTTATAGTCGATTTGCCTGATGATATTGAACAATCTGAGGCGATTCGGCAAAAGTCTACATACCCTGTTAAAACCAATTTTTCTCAGCTGGAGAGCAGTGAGCTCAACGCATATGAAGTTGATACTGAAGCTGACCTGCAAAGTGAACCAGAACTACCAGAACCAGAACCAGAGCCAGAGCCAGAGCCAGAGCCAGAGCCAGARCCAGAACCAGAACCAGAACCAGAACCAGAACCAGAACCAGAACCAGAACCAGAGCCAGAGCCAGAGCCAGAGCCAGARCCAGAACCAGAACCAGAACCAGAACCAGAACCAGAACCAGAACCAGAACCAGAACCAGAACCAGAACCAGAACCAGAACCAGAACCAGAACCAGAACCAGAACCAGAACCGGAGTCAGCAGCGGTGGTTGAAACTGATAACGACCAATCTGCTCCCAAAACCTCAGCACCTCAGGCTGCAGAGGTTAAGACTAAAGCAGAATCAACTACTGCACGTCGTAGCGGTAAATTAAACGAACAGATTGTTCAGGCAAGAGATAATTGGCAATATAGATTGCATGCCCATTTGGCGCAATATAAACAATATCCAAGTTCCGCCCGCCGCAAAGGTCGGGAAGGGAGTCCAAGGATTGCCTTTACTATGAGTAGGGATGGAACAGTATTAGATGTATGGTTGGTACAAAGCAGTGGTACGGAATTGTTGGATCGAGCTGCACAGCAACTTATTCGTCAGGCAGAGCCACTGCCAGCCTTACCCGATGAAATTAAAGAACAAGAGTTGACGTTGACAGTGCCGATTAACTACTCACTTTGAATATCCGATTAAATACGATCTTCGAGGGTTGCTTCCATACAAGCTTGCAAGGCTTTAGCAATATATTTTTCCACCGAGGAAATGGAGACGTTCAAACGCATGGCAATTTCTTTATAGCTAAGATTGTCTAATTGTCTGAGAAGTAAAGCTTCTCGAACGTTGGCTGGCAATTGATGTAACAAAGTATCAATTGCTGTGAGGGCCTCAATCATCTGCATATGAAACTCAGCTGAAGGGGCATGGTTTTCCGGAAGATGTTGAACATACTCTTTATAGGCTGTTTCAATCTGCTTCCGACGATAATTATCGATTAGTAGACCTTTAGCGATGTGAGTTAAGAAACGTTTGGAATCCTGTTTTGGGGGAAGCCTGCCGCTACTCAGAATACGCAGGTAGGTGTCATGAATGAGGTCTGCAGTGTCATCTGGGCATCCAAGGCGTCGTTGGATAAAAATTGATAACCAGCTGTGATGTTCCTTGTAGAGCTGCTCTATTTGTTCTGCAAGTGTCGAGCTTATAGCTGCCATGAGTTTGCACTCCAAAATAGAATGACTTGATGATAATGGTTATCATTATCATTTAAAACCGTTTCATCTGCAATATCAAATTAAAAATCCTCTGAATCTAGGTTAGCCACTTATCCCATCAATTCAGCTAAGCTCAATCCTTATTTTTAAAATAAAGAATTAATAAATGGATCTGAAAAGCGGTTATCCCTACTAGGCGGTTAGAAATGGATTGATGCGAACCTTCCTGCACAGGATCAGGATATTGACTGTGATGTAGCAATTATTGGCGGCGGAGCATTGATTGCTGACGATCTCAGTTCAAATGGCTATACAGTGGCGGTTATAGAACAGCGAGATATCGGTTGGGGCAGCACTGCTGCCAGTACGGCTATGCTGCAATACGAAATTGATACTCATCTGACTGAGCTTGCAGAATTATATGGCGAGGTGGATGCATTAAAAACTTATCGAGCATGTGCAGAGGCAATTAATGACCTTAAAAAACTTGCTAAGACTGTCGGTGATGTCGATTTTGAAATGCAGGAACGTCTGTATTACGCCAGTCGCAGTCGTGATAAACAATCGCTCAAAGAGGAATTTCTGTTACGACAAAAACATGGATTTGATGTTGAATGGTTGGAATCGGATGCGATAAAAAAATTGTATGGTTTTAAATCGCCCGGGGCGATCCTTAGCAAACTGGCTGCTCGAGTTGATCCTTATCGGCTGGCGCATAAACTTCTGGACAGACTGCAAATTAGTGGCCATCACGTTTATGACCGAACCGAAATAAAAGATTTGAAGCCTTCCGACAAACAGGTGGTTCTAACCACAACATCTGGATTTAAAATTAACTGTCAACATGTGGTAATTGCAACGGGTTATGCCAGTCAGAAATTACTGAAACAAAATGTAGCGTCAAATCGCAGCAGCTATGCCTTTATTACCGACCCGATAGATCCCGAGTTACTGGGCGAATTAAATAAAACCATGATGTGGGAATCTGCCAGACCTTATCTGTATATGAGAACAACGGGAGATGGACGTGTGGGGAAGACGATGATATTGATATCCCGGCAAAACGGGATAAACGGGTAGATAAAAAAGCCCAGACGCTGGCCAAGAAAGTCGAAAAATTGTTTCCCAAACTACCAATGAACCCGACATTTTCCTGGGCGGGTACCTTCGCTGAAACGAAAGATGGTTTGCCATTTTTTGGTGCTCATGCCCAATATGGTGAACGTGTGCAGTTTGCCATGGCCTATGGTGGAAACGGTATTACCTACAGCATGATTGGTGCTGGCTTGTTAAGAGCGAATATCGAACAACGCGAACACCCGTTAGCCGAGTTATTTTCTTTCTCCAGATTAGACTAAAGTGACAACGATTGATGCGGTGACACAGAACAGTACGGTCCATAATGCCGAGCGCTTCAGCACGTAAATAATTAAAAAGCCGCCGAGGGCAATCAGTAAATCCAGCCACTGATTTACGCCTTCAGTGAAAATTGGATCGTATAAAGCAGCGGCTAATAAACCGACTACAGCTGCGTTAATGCCGGCAACAACGGCACCTGCATTAGGCAGATGAGCAAGTTGCTGCCAAAGCGGTAATATCGCCAGCAATAATAAAAAACCCGGAACAAAAATGGCGAGGGTAGCCAGTAGGGCATTCCAGCCCGAAGGCAACTGTGTGGGAATTTCAGCGCCGAGATAAGTTGCCAGCGTGAACATCGGGCCTGGAACGGCCTGTGCAGCACCATAACCGGTTAAAAACTGATCGGTGGTGAGCCACCCCGTGGCAACCGTCTGCTGTTCGAGTAGTGGCAACACAACATGGCCACCACCAAATACCAATGCACCGGCCTGATAAAAGCCGGCCAGCATATTAGTGGTATTAAGCTGACTGCCTGCAAACAGACTGATAATAAGCAGCAACATAAACAAACTAAACAATATCCATGCGGTTTGTTTGCCGTAATTGACCGGGAATCTGAAATCCGCTGAAAGTTGTTGCTGGCGACATAAAAACCAGCCTGCCAGACCACCCAGGATAATCACGGCAATTTGCATAATCGCCAGATTGAAAATCAACAGTAAGATAAAACTGAGCAGTGCTATCAAGATACGTTGCCAGTCCGGCGTCAGTTTCTGCGCCATACTGATAACGGCCTGGGCTACCACCGCCACTGCCACCAGTTTCAGACCATCAATAATGGCCATGCCGATAGCATTGTCCAGCTGATGGGCAATGGCAGCAAAAGCAAACAACAGCAATGCAGAAGGCAGGGTAAACGCTATAAAAGCAGCAATGGCGCCAAGCCAGCCACCGCGAAACAAGCCAATTGAAAAGCCCATCTGGCTGCTGGCCGGACCAGGCAAGAACTGTGTTACAGCAAGTAACTGAGAAAACTGCTGTTCAGAAAGCCATTGGCGTTTACTGATAAATTCAGTGCGGAAATAACCAATGTGAGCAATCGGTCCGCCAAACGCCGTTAGACCCAGTTTGAGAAAGGCTAAAAATACTTCTACCAAGTTCTGCAGATTGTTTGGTGTCTTCACAGTTATTTCCTCTGGTTAATCAGTATGGCTGGCTGCATCCATCCGTAACAGTTCCAATAATCGTTGCATATCATCCGGTAAGGGAATCTGCCAGCTTACCGCTTCTCTAGTAGTCGGATGATCAAACCCCAGTAAACCGGCATGCAAAGCCTGACGATGCGTATTCTGCAAGGCAGCCAGACAGCTGTCAGTCATGCCTTTTGGTGTTTTAAACCGGCCACCATATAAAGGATCGCCCAATAAAGGATGGCGAATATGCGCCATATGCACACGGATCTGGTGAGTGCGTCCGGTTTCCAGTTTGCAACGCAAATGGGTGTGCGCCCGAAACCGCTCCTCAATCCGATAGTGTGTCACGGCAGGTTTACCGTTTTGTGTCACTGCCATGCGTTTGCGATCAATATGATGCCGACCAACTGGTGCATCAACTGTACCGCCTGCGGTAAATACACCACAGGCAATGGCCTGATATTCACGTACAACAGTACGTTCCTGTAATTGACTAATTAATGAATGATGCGCCTGCAAGCTTTTGGCGACCATTAATAGTCCGGTAGTGTCTTTATCAATGCGATGCACAATACCTGCGCGTGGAATATGCATAAGTTGCGGCGCATGCGCCAATAGCGCGTTGACCATTGTGCCGTTCTGGTTGCCAGCACCGGGATGCACCACCATGCCAGCTGCTTTATTGATGATTAATACATCGTCATCTTCATAAATGATATCCAGGGCAATAGATTCCGCCTGCCAGTTATCATCATGAATAATCTGTTGTGCGGCAATTTCAATCTGGTCGCCGGTGCGTACCGCATCTTTAGGGCGACAGACTTTCTGATTGACCAATACATCGCCGGCTTTAATCCATTTGGTGAGCTGGCCGCGGGAGTATTCTGAGAACAGCTGGGCCAAGGCCTGATCTACACGCAAGCCACTTAATGACTCGGGAATGATGGCATCTAGTTTTATAATCTCGGTCATGAATGGCTTTGCATAAAATGGGTTGCGTATTATAACGTAGCTTGATACGTCGCCGTGAAACGGGCGAAAGGGGAATTATGAAACGACTGCTGATATATCTTGCATTACTACTGACTTCGACCTGGATTCAGGCTGAGCCAAATATGGCTTTACTGGCTTCATCCTGCGCAGGGTGTCATGGTACCAATGGCCACAGCAAAGGCGAAATGCCCAAACTTGCAGGTTTGGAGCAAGATTATTTTATTCAGCAGATGCAGGATTTTGCCAGTGGTGCAAGAGAGTCTTTTGTTATGCGACATCATGCTGCGGCATACAGCGAAACTGAAATTCGTTTGTTAGCTGAGTATTTTTCTAAACAATAGACAGACCTTACAATTTCTGGCATTGCGGGCAGAAATAGGTCGCCCGCTGTGACTGGCGAATCAACTCTATCGGATGACCGCATTGTTTACAGTCTTGATTCTGCCGTGCATAAACCCATAATTCCTGAGCAAAATATCCGGGTTTGCCTTCGCTATCCCGAAAATCCCGCAAGGTTGTTCCGCCCGCTGCAATCGCTTTTTCCAAAGTCAGTTTGATCGCGGCGACCAGTTTTTCTGCCTGTTTTTTTGTTAGTTTTGCTGCTATCAGTTGAGGGTTAATGCCGGAGAGAAACAGTGATTCACTGGCATAGATATTCCCCACACCCACAACGATCTCCGCATTCATAATAAACGTTTTAATGCTGACCTGACGCTTACGGCTACGTTTGAACAGGTATTCGGCGTCAAAATCCTCCTCCAGTGGTTCAGGCCCCAGATGGTGTAATAACGGATGTTGCAGTGGTGGCTCAGTGGTCCACAATACAGCCCCAAAACGACGAGGATCGGTAAAGCGCAGAATAATATTATTGGCAAACACAATATCAACATGATCATGTTTTTCAGCTGGCTGAAAAGTGGTCAGAATGCGTAACCGCCCTGACATACCCAGATGGATAAACAGGGTCCCTTCAGCAGTATGGAGCAGTAAATATTTGGCGCGGCGGCTGACCGACTGAATGATTTTCCCACAGAGTTTTTTATCCAGATTTTCAGTGATGGGCCAGCGCAGTCGAGAGTCACGAATGACAACCTGTTTAACCTGTTGATTTTCTATATATGGCGCAATGCCACTGCGGGTAGTTTCGACTTCAGGTAATTCAGGCATATCACTCGTTTATTGAAAAGAGGGCAGGGATAATGGTGGCTGGAAACAGATATTGTAATTGTTGTTGATGATCAGTAAGCGTAAGACCTTCCTCGCTATGTGACACGACGAAGTTACGCTGTGTATTGTCGGTTAATTTAATTGTCACTTCCTGCTCATCTCGTGCAATCGTTTCAGCATTAGACAGGATAACTACCTGCATGGCATAGGCCTGTTGCCAGTTTTGCAAAAGTGCCAGGAGTTTATCCTGAGGATAATTTTGGGGTGTGGAGTGCCAGCTGTCATTTTGCTGAATTATGGAGAGTGCCGCGTATTGTTGCTGAACCTTTTGGTTTTGCAGCTCAGGCAAATGCAGTGCCGTAATCTTGCTGGCGGGATCCAATAAACGGTTATCGACAAAGCTGCTGGCACTGGCACCGAGTAATGGTGAAATATCATCGTTAACTAAATAAATCTGCTGATCGTGCAAAATATAACGATACTCGCTGAGCGGTTCGGTATCACCAAAAGCAAAATGGTATTCATTGAAAACTAATGATAACTCAGGCTGCTGCAGTCCGAATTCTGCCAGGTCAGTTGTTTGTGTCACCGGGATCTGTTGATGAACTGGTTGTTGTAACAGACTTAGTAACAAATTGATCCGGGTTTGATTGGCTCGCACATTTACTGGCTGGCTTAAACGCCATTGCTGATCGCGTTGCAAGTGAATGCTTTGTTGATCACGGCGAAGAATCGTTATTTGATTGACCTGTGCTGCTTGAATTTTATCAGTGATATAAGCTGAATCCGCTATTTGCGATTCTGTCATTAGCCACACTAATAGAACCGCAACCACCAATAACAGCAGATTGGTCAGATATGTGCTTTTCATCGACGTCTTCTAATCCACCAGATACTGATGCCAATCAGAAGCAGACTAAGTGGTAATCCGAGTAAAAATCCAATACCAATTAATAATGATTGGCGTTCGGTTAAGACCAGTTGGTTATCGCGGGTTTTTACTACCGGAATATCGATTGAATCATCCTCGGCAACCAGCCAGTTTGCCAGAGCCATCGCCAGTTCCAGATTGGCTGCGGTGCCGAGATACAGGTCCGAGACAAAATCACCATCACCAAATACGGCAACACGTTGTTTTTGTGTTGAAGAAACAGGTTTTTCCATTAATACGCTGAGCATTAACGGCCCAGGAATATCTATTTCTGCATCAAAACGTAAATCGTCGAGACTGGTGCCAGTCATATCCCCTAATTCAGACCAGCTATCACTTTGTGATTGCATCAGCTCAGTAACTTGCCAAGTAGATTCAGCCTCTGATAATTGAATAGCATGCGCTTCTGGCATCAGGGTGACGCTGGAAGTGGCTGCCGTAACCGGGTGATTGGCGTAATCTGTCACAATCACAAAACGTGGATCTTCCAGACCTAATTTACTGGCATTAGGATCTACCATCGTACCCGGTACAAAGTTCAGATTAAGCTGTTCACTGATGGCCGACAGACCCGTATCAGTGTCAGGTTCGCTGAGCCAGAGCAGATTACCGCCTTGCTGCAACCATGATTGTAACTGAACAATATCGCTTTGCGGCCAGGTTGTTTGTGAACTGGCGATGACCAAAACGATTTTTTTATCCTGACTGTCAAGTTGCATCGCTTCTGCCATCGACAGAGATTTTACTTCAAAGCCGGTGCTTATCAGTTGCTGTCCCCATTGCGACATATCAAATGCACCATCACCAGCAATATCCCGTTCCCCGTGACCGGTAATAAAGATTAATTCAGGCAAGTTACTGCGACTGACTTTTATAATGGCGTTGCTCAGCGATTGCTCAGATAAATCATATACATGTTGCTGTCCCTGTTGACCTGAAACTACCATTTCAGCCTGCTGCTGAATGTCAAATTCACGAACCCGCTGTGGCTGGCTGACTGGATCAATAAACGATACGGTAAGTTGCTGACTATGCTGTTGATAGCGCTTCAATAAACTTTCAGCTGCTGATTGGTACTGATGTCCAGGACTGATAAATACTTCTATCGTCACCGGAGTTTCAAGCGACTGTAATAAGTCGGTAGTAGCAGAGGAGAGGGTATGTCGCTGGTTAGCTGTCCAGTCTGACTCAAAGCTGTAACGGTTCGAAAGAACAGCTACTGCGATAATCACTACCAGCAATAAAATGTAAAAGATGATCTGTTGCAGGCGATGTTGATATTTAAACTGTTTTGACATCTTCATAAACTCAGCCTCGCTGCATCAAGTCGCCGAATAGTCATCAGAATAAATACCATACAGAACAGGGCAAAAAAGCTCAGATCAACGCTATTAATCTGTCCTGAAAGCATCGGTTGAAAATGTCCTAACAGGGATAACCAGGCCAGCCAGTTTATTTGTCCTGAAACGGCACTGGCTGCAGCAAAATCAATTATCCATAATAAAAACAGTAAACAGAATGTCATCACCGCTGCAATAATCGGTTGAGTGGTGAGTGATGATAGAAATATTCCGGCGGCCAAGAAACTGGCTACCAGCAAAAACAGTCCGAACATGCTGACACCAAACTGGTAAAGATCGATTGCTGATCCGGCAAGCAGTGATAGCGGCATTAAAGCAATCAATACTAATTGCAGCAGAAAAAAACCGAGATATCCGAGGTACTTGCCCAACACAATCTGACTGGCGGAAAGGGGGGCAGAGATCAAAAGAGGCAGACTGTGATTACGATGTTCATCAGCAAAAGCCCGCATGGTGATAAATGGGGCAATCAGTAACAACACCAGAGCCGCATTACTTAATAATGGCGCAATAATCATTTCTGTTACACCGGGAGCACCCGGGATGGCTGAAATCTGGCCCTGAATCTGGGCAAAATACTCAATATGACTGAGAAACATATACGCCAGTAAAAACTGTACCAATGCCAGCATTATCCAGGCAAAAGGAGACAAAAACAGGCGTGAAATTTCAAGTCTTGCCACACACCACATCAGTTTTTAACCTCAGCTAGCGGTGCGTCATCTTTTATCAGATGCATAAAAATATCTTCCAGCGAGTCCTGTTCACGAACCAGTTCCTGCAGCTGCCAGTGTTTAGAGACGGCACTCGCTATCAGATTTTCTGTAGGATCCTGTTCCGGGTGATAAAGGATTCGAAATTGATTTGCTGAAACGGCCTCCACCGTGGAGACATTCATTAGCGTCTGTAGCTCGTTAAGCTCTGGTGGGGCAGCTAAAGTGATCTTCAGGCTGCTGTTGAGTCTTTGCTGATGCAACGCTTTCAGGCTATAGGCAAACATCACCTGGCCTTTACTGATGATCTGCACCCGATCGCAGAGCATTTCCACTTCTGGCAGAATATGCGTCGACAGTATCACGCTGTGTTCATTGGCAAGTTCACGGATGAGTTCGCGGATCTGCCGAATTTGCAGCGGATCCAGACCGGAAGTCGGTTCATCAAAAATGACCACCGCCGGATTGTGCACGATCGCCTGGGCGATGCCGGTGCGTTGTTGGTATCCCTTGGATAATTGACCGATCAAACGCCGCTGAACATCCCCCAGCCCACAACGCTCAATGACCGTCGCAACTGCAGATTTCAGTTGCTTACCCCTGAGCTGATTGAGTCTGGCACAGTGTTGTAAATATTCGTTGACAGTCAGTTCACGATATAAAGGTGGGTTTTCCGGCAGATAGCCCAGTTGGGCTTTGGCCTGCTTAGGTTGCGACAACAAATCAAAACCATTGATATGGATCTCGCCTTTATCCGGTGCCAGATTTCCGCTAAGCATTTTCATCGTGGTGCTTTTTCCCGCACCATTGGGACCGAGAAAACCCAGTATTTCTCCGCGTTTTACCGTGATATCAATATTCTGAACCGCAACATTGGGGCCAAAATAACGCGACAGATTTTGTGCTTCCAGCAATATAGTCATAGCGCACTATAATACGGTTTTGGTCTGAATCGTCCACTCCGTTGCTTCAACATAAATATCGCTTAACGTTTCTAATGAAATTTCCTGAGTATCGATGTTATCCCACTGACCTTGCTCGTAGGCAATAACGATATCCAGCAGCTGGCCCAATGGACCGCCCCGTTGGGTTAATGCCAGTTTTAACTCACCATTCAGCGGCAGCGAGTTCATCAGCTTATCCATTGGAATGCCCATCATCACGTCAATATTGGAAAACATGCCCGTCAGAAAGCCCGTCTGTTCTGAAAAGCCATAATTAGGCGCAAGTCTTTCGCACATTTTGGCGCGAATCAACGCGTTAGTCATCAGTTCTGGTGGAACTGATTCAACGGCATTCAATGCGATTAATGTGGTCCAGGTTCGGATGGCTTTAAGACCAAGAATGATCAAGCCTTGCTGAATGGAATCGACTTTTCTGCGTAAGCCCATCGCGGCAGAATTTAACAGGCGCAGCAGTTTATAACTGAGTCCAACCTCTTGCATGATTAACCGTTCTATCTCTGAAAATTCAACATCCGGATCCTGAAGCCTTTCAATTATCTGGAATAATTTTTGGTGATTTTCCGGAACCGGTTTATCTTCAATAATAGACGGACGGCAGAAGTAATATCCCTGGAACAGTTCAAAACCCAGCTGCATGCACAAGTTGAATTGTTCACGAGTTTCGATTTTTTCGGCTAGCAGACGAACAGAATATCGTTTCAGCTCATTGACGTGTTTGGTCAATTCCTCTGCATCGACATCCAGGATATCGACTTTAATAATTTTGGCCATCTTGACCAGCGGCGCCAGTTTTTCGTTATAGATAAAATCATCCAACGCCAATACATAGCCCTGGTAAACCAGTTTTTTTACAGCGTCCAGTAATGGCTGATCGATTTCAATATCCTCAAGAACTTCGAGAACTATTTTTTCCTGGGTAAACGGAATGGGATCGTCACTAAGTAAAAAACTGCGAGTGAGATTGATGAAACCGATATGTTCACCAATAACACGCTCGATACCAAGTTCCATAAAGGCATGATTGATGACTCGACTGGTCGCCATATCGGCATTTTCAGCAGTGACACCTGAAGCGTTTTCGCCGCCGGCACGAAATAAAAGTTCATAAGCATAAACATTCATATCGCGATCATAAATTGGTTGGCGGCCAATAATTACGCTCGGCGCGGTAGTGCTCATATCGGTTTCCAGAAGATGGAAGGAATAATTCCTGTCTATTTTACCTGATGCAAAAAAAAACCCGCTTAAGAATGCGGGTTTTTTAGGAAGCAGTTAACAATACGGTTACTTGATTTTTGCTTCTTTGTACATAACGTGTTGACGGATAACAGGATCAAACTTTTTGATTTCCATTTTTTCCGGCATAGTACGTTTGTTTTTATCAGTAGTGTAGTAGTGACCTGTACCTGCTGATGAAACTAATTTGATTTTATCGCGCATGTCCTGACTCCTTAGATTTTTTCGCCGCGGCCACGGAGATCGGATAAAACGGTATCAATACCTCTTTTATCAATGATACGCAGACCATGATTGCTGACACGCAATTTTACCCAACGGTTTTCAGACTCAACCCAAAAACGGTGTGAGTGAAGATTAGGTAGGAAACGGCGTTTTGTTTTGTTGTGAGCGTGTGAAACATTGTTTCCGCTCATAGGGCGTTTGCCCGTTACCTGACATACTCTGGACATGTTAATCCTGCTCCTGATGCATTTTTAGTGACTGACGCGTCCTGCCAACGCATCATTCTGAATAAACTAAGCCGGACTTTATACCATATGTGCTATCTGATGTGTAGCAGTTTTGCGCTATAAATTAGCTGAGGCCCATTTTGTCGAGCTGTGCTGAAACGCTCTTTTTATCGAGTACGCCAATTTTGCGCATCACAATTTTGCCTTCGGGCGAAATCAGATAATGCGTTGGTGTCACCCGAACATTATTAAACGCGGTGGAAATTTCGCCATCACTGTCCCAGATAAGCGTGTAGGGAAGACCACGGTCTTCACGCATTGCCTTGATATGTGAGGGTGTGTCGTGAGGCAGTGAAACGCCCAGCATGACCAAGCCTTTTTTTGCATATTCTTCATGCAAAGCAATGAGTTCAGGCAACTCCTGAATGCACGCTGGACAATCAGTCGCCCAGAAAATCATCAATATTGGTTTACCAGCATAGTCGGTGAAATCATGCATCTTCCCATCTACATCCTCAAAAGTAAGTTCGGTGTAGGCCGGCGCAGTAGCATTCTTGTACATAAAGACGACAAACAGTAATGCAAACAGGGCGGCTATAAACAGTGCAAAACGTTTTCCAGACTTCATTTTATCTCTCAGTTTGCTGGGTTAATTGACCCAGAGATTCTGTCAGTTTCAGATTTTCACGATAATCAACCGGGCAATCGATGACCGTAACGGTATTACTATCCAATGCTTCTTTTAAAACGGTTATCAGATCTTCAGTCTTGTTGACTCTGACACCGGTCGCGCCAAATGATTGCGCATATTGTACAAAATCCGGGTTACCGAATTTTACATTACTGGTTCGGCCAAACTGATTTTGCTGTTTCCATTCAATCAGCCCGTAGCTTGCATCGTTCCAAATCAGAATGACAATAGCGATATTCAACCGCATGGCTGTTTCAATTTCCTGAGAATTCATCAGAAAACCAGCGTCACCGGTTACTGCAACGACTTTACGTTCAGGATGCGCCAGTTTGGCTGCAATTGCACCCGGAACCGCTATGCCCATGCTGGCAAAGCCATTGGAAATAATACAGGTGTTCGGGTATTCACAGCGGAACATCCGTGACATCCACATTTTATGAGCACCCACATCACAAATCACAATATCTTCCAGATGCATGGCGGTACGCAGATCCCAGATGATTTTCTGTGGTTTAACCGGGAATTCGGTATCACGACGATGCTGATTCATTTCTGTAATCAGACTGTCGCGTAATGTGCGCATGGCCTTACCTTCATGTGGTGAAGTTAGGGCTGCAATTCGGTTCAGGCTGTGGGTAATATTGCCCACAACTCCCAATACCACACTGTAATATCCATCAACCTCGGCATGAGTGGTATCAATATGAATCAAGGTACGATCGCGTGATGGATGCCAAAGATAAGGATGGTATTCGACCATGTCGTAACCGATGCAAATAATTACGTCAGCATTGGCAAATCCGGTATTAACGTAATCATTGGATTGTAAACCTACACTGCCCAGTGACATTGGATGACCAAACGGAATAACACCTTTGGCCATAAAGGTGTTGGCTACTGGAATTCCCAGCTTTTCAGCAAATTCAGTCAGCGCTTTAGCGGCATTCGCCCGAATGACACCATTGCCCGCCAGAATAATCGGATTTTCTGCATTGGAAATTAATTCTGCTGCTCGTTCAATATATTCAGCAGCGGGTTCAGGTGGCGTGGCGTGTTTGACCCGTAGTGGAGCATCGTCAATTTCCATCTCGGCAATGTTTTCAGGAAACTCAATAAAACAGGCACCGGTTTTCTCTGTCTGCGCCACTTTAAAGGCTTTGCGAACAATTTCCGGAATCACTCCAGGGCTGACAATACGCGTGGAGTATTTGGTGATGGGTAAAAACATTGCTTCCAGATTAAGGACCTGATGCGATTCTTTATGCAAGCGATTGGTCGAAGCCTGACCGGCAATGGCTACCAGGGGCGCATGATCCATATTGGCATCAGCCACACCAGTAATCAGATTGGTTGCCCCTGGACCCAGTGTCGCCATACAGACGCCTGCTCGGCCAGTAAGTCGGCCATACACATCTGCCATAAAGGCTGCGCCCTGTTCATGCCGGGTGGTAATAAACTGAATTGATGAATCGAGCAAAGCGTCCATTACATCCAGATTCTCCTCACCGGGAATACCGAAAACATATTCGACACCTTCATTTTCCAGAGTACGGACAAATAGCTCTGCTGCTTTCATTTTTTCACTCCGCGATGAATGGCTTTAAAAAAAGGGCTTTCGCCCCTAGGGTCTGTTGATCTTTCAGAGCCACCACTGCTGGAGGCTATTTTTTCGTCCTACAAGGCGGAAATGATGCGATGTAGTTATTCTACATAAGTCATTTTCAACACCGTAGGGCGGAAAAATAGTCCCAGCCCTTCGGGTTGTGACTGAAAGATCAACAGACCCTAGGTTTCACTGAAATGCTGTGGGAATTTGTTTATGCCAATCGGTGACCTGTTGGTACTGATGAGCAACATTCAGTAATCGTGCTTCATCGAAATAATTACCAATGATCTGTAAACCAGCAGGTAAGCCATTGGCAAAACCTGCCGGAATCGACATACCGGGCAAACCAGCAAGATTAGTGTTAATGGTATAGATATCCGCTAAATACATGGCCACTGGATCATCGGTTTTATCACCCAGTTTAAAGGCTGTGGTGGGCGCGGTAGGCCCCATAATTACATCAACTTCTTCAAATGCCTGTTGGAAGTCATCGCTGATCAAACGTCGGCATTTCTGAGCTTTAAGATAGTAGGCATCGTAATAACCGGCAGACAGAGCATAGGTCCCAATCATGATGCGACGTTTAACTTCATCACCGAAGCCCTCACCACGTGAACGTTGGTAGAGATCCAGTAAATCTTTTGGATCGTCACAGCGATGACCAAACCGCACGCCGTCCATACGAGACAGATTCGATGAGCATTCTGCTGGTGCAACAACATAGTATGTCGGTATCGCCAGTGAGGTATTGGGCAGGCTGATCTCTTTGACGGTTGCCCCGAGTTTTTCAAATTGCTTAATGGCGGCATCAATTATTTCTGCCACTTCCGGTGCCAGGCCTTCACCAAAGTATTCTTTTGGCAGACCAATGCGCAGACCTTGCAGCGAATCATTCAGGTTTGCGGTGTAATCTGGAACATCACGTTCCACGCTGGTAGAGTCGCGTTCATCAAAACCGGACATCACATTTAATAACAATGCCGCATCTTCGGCATTGGCCGTCATCGGGCCCGCCTGATCCAGGCTGGAGGCAAAAGCAATCATACCGTAACGGGAAACGCGACCATAAGTTGGTTTCAGACCGGTTAAGTTGCATAAAGATGAAGGCTGACGAATTGAACCACCCGTATCTGTACCGGTAGCCGCCGGTGCCAGTCGAGCAGCGATTGCTGCTGCAGATCCACCGGAAGAACCACCCGGAACCCGTTCGGTATCCCAAGGGTTTTTGACCGGACCGTAAAAGCTGGTTTCATTGGATGAACCCATGGCAAATTCGTCCATATTGGTTTTACCCAACATCACCATGCCACTGGCTGCAATTTTTTCCACCACAGTCGCATCATAGGGCGCAACAAATTTATCGAGCATTTTCGATGCACAGCTGGTACGAACGCCCTTGGTGCAGAAAATGTCTTTATGTGCCATTGGAATACCGGTCAGCTTACCGGCAGTCTTATCTGCAAACTGTTTGTCAGCAGCCGCAGCCTGCGCCAGCGCGCTTTCTTCCGTCACACTGATAAAAGCATTCAAATTGACATTATGCGTTTTGATACGGTTCAGAAAGTGTTGAGTAAGTTCCACACTGGTGATGTCACCGTTGTGCAGCAAAGCAGAAAGTTCAGAAAGAGTTTTGTTATGCATGTACTTGCCTGTGTTGGATTTTATTCGATGACCTGTGGAACCAGGTAGACGCCAGCGTCGGTTTTAGGGGCAATAGACTGGAATAATTCACGTTGATCAGTTTCGGATACCACATCCTCACGCAATCTTTGGTGTGCGTCCAGAGGGTGCGCCATGGGACTCACAGCATCGGTATTTACAGCGCTCATCTGTTCGACCAAGTTGAGAATGTTATTCAGATCGCGGGCGTAATCAGGAATGGTGCTTTCATCAATGGCAAGCCGCGCAAGATGCGCGATTTTTTCTACATCGGATTTATCTAAACTCATGAGTCGTCCCGTAAGTTAATTGATTTCACAAAGATGAAGTTTAAATCATTAGTTGCTTGCCCAACAGACCTGAGCATTGCTAAAGTATCCATTTTACCTCTTCCGGATGTGGTTTCTTCAATGTTTGAACGTTTACGTGGGATCTTCTCTAACGATCTGTCTATCGATCTGGGTACAGCCAATACGCTGATTTATGTGCGCGGCCGGGGCATCGTTTTGGATGAACCTTCGGTAGTGGCAATTCGACAGGATAAGGGCCCAGGCGGCCCTCGCTCGATTGCTGCGGTAGGTGCAGAAGCTAAAAGAATGTTAGGGCGAACTCCTGGCAATATCACTGCGATTCGTCCATTGAAAGATGGTGTGATTGCCGATTTCACCGTCACCGAAAAAATGTTGCAGCATTTTATTCGAAAAGTACATGAAGGACGTTTTTTAAAACCAAGCCCGCGCGTTTTGGTTTGTGTACCTTGCGGATCAACGCAAGTTGAACGTCGAGCCATTCGTGAATCTGCTGCCGGTGCTGGTGCTCGAGATGTGTTTCTGATTGAGGAACCGATGGCAGCAGCCATTGGTGCTGGTATGCCAGTAGAAGAAGCCAGCGGTTCGATGGTGTTGGATATTGGTGGTGGTACCACTGAAGTTGCGATTATTTCGCTGAACGGCATTGTTTATTCCGCTTCGGTGCGAATCGGTGGTGATTTGTTTGACGAGGCCATTGTCAATTATGTCCGTCGTAATTACGGCACATTAATTGGTGAAGCGACAGCTGAAAAAATTAAAAAAGAAATCGGTTCAGCCTATCCGGGTAATGAAGTCAGAGAAATGGAAGTTCGTGGACGTAATCTGGCGGAAGGTATTCCGCGCAGTTTTACGTTAAACAGTAACGAAATTCTGGAAGCACTTCAGGATCCATTGGCTGGTATTGTTGCCGCAGTGAAAACAGCACTGGAGCAAACGCCACCTGAACTGGGGGCTGATGTGGCAGAACGAGGCATTGTCCTGACGGGTGGTGGTGCGTTACTAAGAGACCTGGATCGCCTATTAATGGAAGAAACCGGCTTGCCAGCCATCGTCGCAGAAGACCCGCTGACCTGTGTTGCCAGAGGAGGTGGCCGTGCTTTGGAACTTATTGACGAACGCGGGAGCGACGTATTTACGTTTGAATAGTCTTCAGTCACATTGATGTTGGTTTTTGACCTTTACAAATAGCAAGGTTGTTTGTAAAGGTTTTTTCATTTTCGGAACTGAGCCATTAAACCGTTATTTACCCAAACACCTTCGTTAAATACACGCATGCTACTTGCTTTAGTGGCATCACTTCTGTTGTATTTTGTAGATTCTCGACTGGATTATTTCAAACCTGTCAGAGCGACGTTGTCGACGGTTGTTTATCCGATACAAAAAATTGCTTCTATGCCAGAGGATATGGCTAATTGGTTTTCTGATTTTTTTCAGGGGCATCGGCAACTGCGTGAAAAAATTATGAAACTTGAAGCACAAAATCTCACCAATAGTGTCCGTATGCAGAAAATGCAGGCACTGGAAAGTGAAAATATGCGTTTGCGCGAACTGCTTGGTTCGTCATTTCGTCTCCAGGAACGTGTGCAGGTCTCGGAATTACTTAGTGTCGACTTAGATCCTTTTTATCAGCATGTCATCATCGATAAAGGAGAAACCTTTGGTGTTTATGAAGGACAACCTGTCCTTGATTCCCTGGGAGTGATGGGGCAGGTTGCTGAGGTCAGCCAGTTTTCCAGTCGGGTAGTATTGTTGACAGATCCCAGTCATAGCATCCCCGTCCAGATTGTCAGAAATGGTTTACGGGCTGTGGTTACTGGACGTGGTTTGGGTGAAAATTTGCAGATGGAGTTTTTACCACATAATGCTGATGTGCGTGTGGGAGATTTATTGGTAACTTCTGGTCTGGGAGGACGGTTTCCGGTTGGGTATCCTGTAGGAAAGGTAAGTTCAGTAGACTTCCCCCAAGGAAAATCTTTCGCTGAAATTAATGTTACACCAGCTGCCCGTTTATCAACTAGTCGGGAAATTATGTTGGTGTTACCGGGTGAAAAAATTGATTTTGGCATTACTTTCCCTCTGCAGGCTGAAAAGGATGATTTACCTGCAAAAGAAAGTCAGCCGGTTGTCGATGATTTTATGACTCCATCAGAGGGAAATAACTGATGGTGTTGGTAAAATCACAACATACCAGTGTTATTTACATTACCTTATTATTTGCCATATTGTTAACGTTGGTACCATTGCCGGATAGTTTTCGTTATGCACGCCCCGAATGGGTCGCAATGACATTGATTTACTGGGCGATGGCTTTGCCCCAACGGGTAAGTATTGGAATTGCCTGGTTTACCGGGCTGGTAATGGATGTAATAACCGGTGGTTTGTTAGGCGTTCATGCTTTTGCTTATGCATTGGTAATTTATCTGGTGGGCCGTTTACACTTGCAACTTCGTCAATATCCTTTGTGGCAACAGGCTTTTACCATATTGTCACTGATATTCTTGGTGCATTTTATTGTGATGTTAAGCGCACCGGTTAACGTTACCTGGAATCATTGGTTGACCGTCTTGACAAGTACACTCGTCTGGCCTTTTGTGTATGCCGTATTACGGAAACTTCGTCGTAGTTTTCAGGTCAGCTGATTGTGATTGATCCCCGCCACAGGCTTAAAGACCATTTTCGTGAAGGTCGGCTGGTCAGCAACCGGTTGATATTCGCAGGTCTTTTTTCTTTAATTTTGTTCGGCATCATTATTTTTCGACTGGTGATGCTGCAGATAGTTGAATTTGAACATTTTGATTCTCTATCCAACCGTAATCGAGTGGATATTGAACCTCTTCCTCCACAACGCGGACTTATTTACGATCGTAATGGGGTGTTACTGGCCGAAAATATTCCGACCTTTAGTCTCGAGTTAATTCCGGAGAAGGTAGAGAATCTGGATGAAACTATCACCGAATTGTCCGAGCTGCTATCGCTAACTGCTGAAGATATTGAGGCGTTTAATGAGCGTCGTAAACGTCATCGAGCATTCGAAGAGATAGTCGTTCGTAATCAACTGACTCAGAAAGAAGTGGCATTGTTTTCGGTTAATCGTCATCGTTTTCCCGGGGTTGATGTCGTTGGTCGTTTGATTCGACATTATCCACAGGGACCGCTTTTTGCGCATGCAGTAGGGTATGTTGGCCGTATTAATCAGCGGGAAATGCAAGTAATTGATCAGCAAAATTACAAAGGTACATTACAGATAGGTAAAACCGGCGTTGAGAAACAATACGAAGATTTGCTGCATGGCACAGTAGGCTATCGTCAGGTTGAAACCAATGTGCAGGGTCGCACCGTTAGGGAACTGTTCAGTGAACCGGCCTCTGCAGGACAGGATCTGTATTTGCATCTTGATATCAATCTGCAGCAGGCAGCCGCAGAAGCATTAGGTGAATATAATGGTTCCGTCGTCGTACTCGACACAAAAACGGGTGGTGTTTTAGCCTTGATCAGTAAACCTGATTACGATCCAAACTCTTTTGTGACCGGAATCAGTATTAAAGAATATGCAGAATTACGTGATTCCATCGATCAGCCCCTGTTTGATCGTGCTTTACGCGGACATTATCCCCCGGGATCCACGTTCAAACCTTTTGTTGCTCTGGCCGGTCTGGAGTTAAATGTCGTAACTCAACAAAGTCGCACATATTGTCCAGGCTTTTATTCATTACCGGGCAATACTCACCGCTATCGCTGCTGGAAACGAGTTGGACATGGTCATGTTGACCTTAAAAGTGCCATGGCCGAATCCTGTGATGTGTATTTTTATGATTTAGCACATGCGATAGGGATTGATCGGTTGCATGGCTTTCTGGATTTGTTTGGTTTTGGTCATCAGACAGGGGTTGATATTCCAGGTGAGAGCAAAGGCTTGTCACCTTCCAGAGAATGGAAACGCAATCAGCGTAATCAGGCCTGGTATCCCGGTGAAACGCTGATTTCCGGTATTGGTCAGGGATTTAATCAGATGACCCCGATTCAACTGGCGCATGCTACTGCAACCCTTGGAATGATGGGAACGGTTTATACCCCGCAACTGGTTCGTGCTACTAAAGCGGATAATGACGAAGGTATGCAATTGTTGGGTGTGCAGCAAGCTGACAGTTTACCCATACAAAAATCCAGTCACTGGCAATCGGTAATCGAATCAATGGTTGAAGTGGTTCACGGTAAACGCGGCACGGCAAGACATATCGGAACCAATTTACCCTTCCAAATTGCAGGGAAGACTGGCACAGCGCAAGTTTTTGGAATAGCACAGGATGCAAAATATGATGCTGAATTATTGGCCAAAAAATTACATGACCATGCGCTATTTGTGGCTTTTGCCCCGGCAACAGATCCTGAAATTGCTATTGCTGTAGTAGTTGAAAATGGGGGCAGTGGCAGTGCCACCGCCGCCCCGATCGCACGTAAGCTTATCGATGTTTATTTTGGAATTGAGACTGATGAGCCAGCTACAGAATGAGGTAAGACAATCGCCAAGAGCGATGAGTCATCTACTGCAGGACCGACGCAGGGTTCCCAGGCTTCAATGGAACTCTGTGTTGCAGCGTGCGCATCTGGACAGCTTTTTGATACTGGGTATTTTGACGCTATTATTGTTTAGTTTCGTCGTGCTCTACAGCAGTGGTGGCGAGGATACCGGTTTATTACTTCGCCAGGGCGTCCGGATGATAATCGCTCTTACGGTGATGATTATCCTGGCACAAATACATCCTGATAGGCTGAAGGATATTGCTTTCTGGATTTATGCGGTCGGACTGTTAATGCTGGTTGCCGTTTTGTTGTTTGGTACGATAGGAAAAGGCGCTCAGCGCTGGTTAGATTTGGGTTTTTTTCGCTTTCAACCTTCAGAAATTATGAAGTTGGCAGTTCCTTTGGTCATTGCGGTTTATCTGGCAGAGAGGCCTTTACCCCCCAGTTTTACCAGAATGTTTTTTGCACTGGTGATGATTGCTGTTCCAGCCTTGCTAATTGCCAAACAGCCCGATCTGGGAACGGCATTATTAATTGCCAGCTCGGGGTTGATCGTGGTTTTTCTGTCGGGTGTTTCCTGGCGACTGATCATGAGCTTTCTGGCACTGGCTGCTGCGGCTGCGCCAGTATTATGGTATTTCATGCATGATTATCAGCGGCGCCGGGTAATGACCTTGTTTAATCCTGAATCGGATCCACTTGGCGCCGGTTATCATATTATTCAGTCTAAGATCGCGATTGGCTCAGGTGGCTTACATGGTCGTGGCTGGTTGCAGGGGACTCAGTCACATTTAGAATTTTTACCGGAACGCTCCACCGATTTTATTTTTGCCGTGATTGCTGAGGAGTTTGGTCTGATAGGCTTGATTCTATTGATTACAGTTTATCTGTTAATTACTGCGAGAGGCTTGTACATTGCTGCCCAAGCACAAATGAGTTATATGAAATTGTTAGCGGGCAGTATTGCCATTACATTTCTGGTCTATGTATTTGTAAATGTAGGAATGGTTACTGGTCTCTTACCTGTTGTCGGGGTACCGCTGCCACTGATCAGCTATGGAGGCACATCCATGGTGACCTTGCTGGCAGGCTTCGGTATTCTGATGTCGATACACACGCATCGGAGGATGATGTCACCGTGAAAAAGTACATTACCATTATGTTGTCAAGCTTGATAGTGATGCCAGCCTTTGCCAATTCAGAACTACCTGAACTGGATACTTTTATTGATGAAATGGTTACGGAGCATGCGTTTGACAGGGCAGAACTGAAAGCACTGTTTGCTCAGGTTGAAGTCAAAGACAGCATCCTCAAAGCGATTTCGAGGCCGGCTGAGAAAAGTAAACCCTGGTATGAATATCGCGAGATATTTCTCGATCAGGCCCGCATTAATGCGGGTGTAGCTTATTGGAAAAAACATGCCGATACGTTAGAAAGAGCTGAAAAAGAGTTGGGTGTACCTGCTGAAATAATTCTGGCTATTCTTGGCGTAGAAACCCGTTTTGGTGGAAATATGGGGAGCTTCCGAGTAATCGATGCCTTATCAACCCTGGCCTTTCGTTATCCTCCTCGCAGCCCTTTTTTCCGCTCGGAGTTGAAAAACTTTCTGATACTGACTCGTGAAGAAGAGATGTCTCAGTTGGAACCCGTCGGATCTTATGCTGGAGCAATGGGACTGGGACAGTTTATGCCAAGCAGTTTTCGCGAATATGCTGTTGATTTTGACAATGATGGTCACCGTGACATCTGGAATAATCCAACAGATGCTATCGGCAGTATTGCTAATTATCTACGTCGCCACGGCTGGCAGCCAGACCAAAGTATTGTGCATAGGACAGAATATGCAGGTAATGACCTGCCAGAGGATTTGATTGATCGCGGATTGAAGCCTACCGTGACCCGTGAAGAACTAAGGAAATCCGGATTGTCCACTGATCAATTACCGGTAGGTGAAGATGCGATTACCGTTTTCAGCCTGACCCAGCCCGATGGTGAAGAGCTTTGGTTAGGTCGGCAGAATTTTTATGCGATAACCCGTTACAATCACAGCCGTATGTATGCCATGGCTGTTATCCAACTGTCAGAAGCGATTCGTGATGGTTATGAGTCTGTAAAATGAAACGGCGTGTAGTTAAGTATTTGACGTTATCGGTAATGCTGACGGGGCTTTGGTCCTGTGGAACAGTGACTGAACAACAGGATTCTGCACCAAAAGCAAAACCGGATGTTTCGAAAATCCCGGATGCAGTCCCACGTGATGAACCACGAAGTAAATATGGAAATCCCGCTTCGTATGAAGTGTTCGGCAGAAGATATTACACCCTTACCAGTAGTGAAAATTATTTAGAGCGTGGCAAGGCATCCTGGTACGGTACAAAGTTTCATGGCAGACGCACTTCCAGTGGTGAGCCGTACGATATGTATGCGATGACGGCTGCTCATAAAACGTTGCCTTTACCCAGTTATGCTGAAGTCACCAATTTGGAGAATGGACGAAAGGTGGTGGTAAAAATTAATGATCGTGGACCGTTTCATGATGATCGACTGATAGATTTATCCTATAGCGCCGCAACCAAACTGGGAATTATAGATAAAGGCACCGGCCTGGTAGAAGTACGGGCAATCAGCAGCAAAAATGTCGTCGCCTCGACTGCCGCGAAAAACGTCGTAATCGCTGATGTAACACCCAAAGCTGATACTACTGTGCCAGCCCCCACTTCAACAATTGGGAAAGTCGCACTGTTTCTGCAAATAGGCGCATTCAGCACATTAAGCAGGGCAGAACAGATAAAGCAACAAGTTCAACAACAGATTCAAGAGCGGGTTCATATTTCATCTGTTGAACGTGCTCAAACTCCCTTATACCGGGTTCGGATTGGCCCACTTGAAAGTGTTGAGTATGGCGATAGAATCGCTAATCAACTAATGGGATTAGGTTTTTCTGATACCCGACTTATCAAGGAATAACTGTTTTTTATTGAGAGTAACTAAATGATTAAAATTTTCAAAATGAGCCTGGCAGGGTTATTGTTCAGTGTCGCCACTATCAGTTCAGCGGGAATGATCACGCCGAATCCCACAGCACCTTCAATTGCGGGGACTGCACATATTTTGCAGGATTACGATAGCGGGCATATTTTAATGTCCGAAAATGCCGACGAGCGATTGCCACCGGCCAGTATTACCAAGTTAATGACTTCTTATGTTGTTTCGCAGGAAATCCATGATGGCAATATTAAACTTGATGATGAAGTCTTAATCAGTGAAAAAGCCTGGCGTATGATTGGTTCACGCAGTTTTATCGAGGTGAACACCAAGGTGACCGTGGAAGCCCTGTTGCGTGGCATGATCGTGCAATCTGGTAATGATGCTGCTGTAGCGCTGGCTGAACATGTGGCTGGTAGCGAAGAAGTGTTTGCCCAGATGATGAATCAATATGCTCAGAAATTGGGAATGGTCAACACCAATTACCAGAATGCTACAGGTTTGCCTGGACCAGAGCATTACACCACGGCACATGATATTGCGATCCTTTCAGCAGCTTTAATCCGAGATTTTCCGGAACATTACAAATGGTATGCCGAAAAGGAATATACCTACAACGATATCACTCAGCATAATCGTAATAAATTGCTATGGCGTGATAATACGGTTGATGGATTGAAAACAGGTCACACCGAAGAGGCAGGATACTGCTTATCTGCTTCGGCCAAACGTGATGGTATGCGCTTGATTGCAGTAGTTTTAGGCACAGCAAGTGAAAATGCACGAGCCCAGGAAATCCAGAAAATGTTTAATTTTGGTTTCCGTTTCTTTGAAACGCATCAGCTTTACGCGGCAGATGAGGCGATTACCCAAACCAAAGTCTGGAAGGGGCAAACTGATCAGCTGAACCTGGGCCTGGCGCAGCCATTGTCTATTACGGTTCCTCGTGGGCGTTATAAAGACTTGCAGGCATCCACTAATATCCAACAGCCTGTTGTCGCTCCAGTTGCCAAAGGCACTGAGCTGGGAGAGGTGGAAATCCGCTTGGGCGATGAAGTGGTTGCCACTCGTATGCTGGTTGCTGTGGATGAGGTTGAAAAAGGCAGCTGGTGGAGACGAATCCTCGACAGTTTGTTAATGATTATCTGGGGTTAATGTTTCGTGGCAATAGTTTATCTTAACGGCGAATTTATCCCAGCTGACAAAGCTAAGGTGTCTGTGTATGACCGCGGATATTTATTAGGTGATGGCGTTTATGAAGTGATTCCGGTTTATGCCGGAAACGCTTTTTTACTCGATAGGCATTTACAGCGATTGCAGAACAGTCTGGATGGTGTACGGATCGAAAACCCGTTCTCAGATGCGCAATGGACCGACATTATTAATGACTTGATTGCTCGGAATAATGCGGGTGATCAATCATTGTATTTGCAGGTCACCCGGGGGGTCGCACCAAGAGACCATATCTTCCCGATTGGTGTGGCACCCAGTGTGTTTATGATGAGTAATCCGCTGCATCCGGTTGCCGAGAGCTGGAAAACGGATGGTATCAAAGCCATTACCACAGCCGATATTCGCTGGATGCGTTGCGATATTAAAGCTACTACCTTACTGGCGAACAGCCTGATGAAGCAGCTGGCACAGGATGCTGGTGCACAGGAAGCGTTATTGCTTCGCGACAATTACCTGACCGAAGGCTCAGCCAGTAATGCATATGTGGTCATTGACGGCGTCATTTTTACTGCGCCAAAAGATGAAAAAGTACTGCCTGGCATTACCCGGGATTTGATTATCGAGTTGGCAGCACAAAACGATATGCCGTTACATGAAAGAGCCGTCAGTGAGTCAGCGATGCGAAACGCAAATGAAATCTGGATCAGCAGTTCAACCAAAGAAGTGGTTCCCGTTACCTTGTTGGATGGTGAAATCGTCGGTACCGGTAAGCCCGGACAAGTATGGCAACAAATGAACGTCTTGTTTCAGCGCTATAAACAAGAGGTAAGCTGATGAGTGAATCTAACGGAGAAGAAACGTTACTGGAATTTCCCTGTGAATATCCGGTAAAGGCAATGGGAGAAACCCACCCGCAGTTGGATAATATTGTGGTGGAAATCATCCGCAAACATGCTGGTGCTATCTCTGAGGGAGCCGTTACCAGTAAACAGAGTTCGGGGGGAAAATATACTTCCATCACTGTGGTCATTGAGGCGACCAGTAAAAAACAACTGGACGCCATCTATCAGGAACTCAGCGGTCATCAAGCCGTTAAATACGTGCTCTGATGAAGATACAGGATCTCGGCCTGCGGGATTATCAACCCACATTAGTCGCCATGCAGCAGTTCACGCTGCAACGTGATAATCACACCGAAGATGAACTGTGGTTATTAGAACATTATCCTGTTTACACTCAAGGGCTTAATGGTCAGGACAGTCATCTGCTGAGACAAAATACAATTCCGATGGTACGAACGGATCGTGGGGGGCAAATAACCTACCATGGTCCGGGACAGTTAATTGTTTATCCATTGATTGATTTACGTCGTCACGGTATGGGGGTACGCAATATGATCAGTTGTCTGGAAAACACTGTTATTACCATGCTGGCCGAACACAATATTGATGCCTATGCCCGTAAAGATGCACCCGGAGTGTACTGTGGCGAAGCGAAAATTGCTTCACTGGGATTACGGGTCAAACGCGGCGCCTGTTATCATGGTCTGAGTTTGAATATCGATATGGACTTGCAGCCTTTTGCCGATATCAACCCCTGCGGGTATGCCGGAATGCGAATGACCGATATGAAAACCCTGGGAGTAAACAAAGATATGGCCTCAGTAAAACAACAATTTGTGTCTGTTTTTATCTCACAGATGCAACAAGGTAGCTAAACATGAATGAAACGGTTGACCCGGTAAAACGTGATGTAAAAGCACTGAAAGGTGCATCAAAAGTCGCGCGTATTCCTATAAAAATCATGCCCAGTGAGCCTAAACGCAAACCAGAATGGATCCGTGCCAAAGCACAGGGTACACCTGAAGTGCAGCGTATAAAACAAATGCTTAGGGATCATGATTTGCACACCGTGTGTGAAGAAGCTTCCTGCCCTAATCTGGGGGAATGTTTTGCCCATGGTACGGCGACATTTCTGATCATGGGCAATATCTGTACAAGACGTTGCCCTTTCTGTGATGTGGCCCATGGTCGGCCTGATGCGCTGGATGAAAATGAACCGAATCATCTGGCAAAAACCATTGCCGCCATGCAGCTCAAACATGTGGTAGTGACTTCGGTAGATCGTGATGATTTACGTGATGGTGGCGCAGCGCATTTCAGTCGCTGCATCAGTGAAATCCGTCAGCAATCTCCGCAAACCCATATTGAAGTGCTGGTGCCTGATTTTCGCGGTCGTATGGATGTGGCATTAGAAATACTGGCGGATAATCCACCGGATATTTTTAATCACAATCTGGAGAGTATCCCTAGACTTTATAAAGCCGTTCGTCCTGGCTCGGATTATCAATGGTCATTGGAGCTGATTCAGCGCTTTCAGCAAATGCATCCTGAAGTGCCCACTAAATCGGGCCTGATGTTGGGACTTGGGGAAACGATTGATGAGGTTAAACAAGTGATGCAGGATTTACGCGATCATGGTTGTCGTATGCTGACGCTGGGCCAGTATCTGCAACCTAGCAGGCATCATCTGGCTGTTGAGCGTTTTGTCACTCCTGCCGAATTCGACGAGCTGGCAGTAGCAGGTAAGGAAATGGGCTTTGAACACGTTGCCAGCGGACCAATGGTGCGATCCTCTTATCATGCGGATCTGCAGGCTCAGGGTGAAAAAGTCTCCTGAGTCATTAAAATAACAGCTGAGAGCTCTGATATGACTATCAAGCGTCGACAAGTGTTAAAAAATGCAGCCTATCTATCAGCTATGGCAGCTATGCCATTGGGTTTATCTACGGCCTGTTATCGCCGTCAGAAGCAAAGAGTCGTCGTTGTTGGCGGCGGATTTGCCGGTGCTACTACAGCACGTTACCTTGCCATGTGGGCCCCCAATCTTGATATCACGTTGATAGAAAAAAACCGTCAATTTATCTCCTGCCCGCAAAGTAACCTGATCCTCAGTGGTAATCGCAGTCTGCAACAATTGACGCATGACTATGATCATTTGCAGGCTGACAGATCAATCCGTTTTATTCATTCAGAAGTCACAGCAGTCGATGTAGATAAACGAAAAGTTTGGCTAGCGGATGATAGCCGGCTGAATTATGACCGGTTGATTATTTCTCCCGGTGTTGAGTTTATTTACGATCAGTTACCCATTCTGGCAACGGTTAAGGCTCAGCAGCACGTTCCTCATGCCTGGAAGGCTGGTCCTCAAACCGTATTGCTTGGCAATCAATTAAAGTCCATGCGCCAAGGTGGTGTCGTCATAATGACGGTACCTGCAGCGCCATTTCGCTGTCCTCCCGGCCCTTATGAGCGTGCCTGTCAGATCGCTTTATATCTGAAACAGCATAATCCCAGCGGTAAATTGCTGATATTGGATGCCAACCCGGATATCGTCTCTAAAAAAGCCTTATTTACCGAAGCGTGGCAACAGCAGTATGGTGGGTTGATTGAGTATCAGCCAATGAACCCGCTTGAGTCGGTCAATGTGGCCAATCTTGTGGTTGAAAGCTTTTTTGACCGTTATCAGGCAGATGTATTAAACGTCATCCCACCACAGAAAGCTGGTGCGGTGGCTGCAATGGCTGGCGTGATTAATGTTGATACTCGCTGGTGTGATGTAGATTTTCTGACCTATGAGTCGACAGCAGTTGAACGAGTGCATGTGGTAGGTGATGCGGTGGCGGCCAAACTACCAAAATCTGCACATATAGCTAACCAGCAGGCTAAAGTGTGTGCTGCTGCAGTGATTGCTTTGTTGCGTGATGAATTGCCTGAGCAACAACCTGTCTTCAGTAATACCTGTTACAGTTTTGTCGATGGACAGCAAGCAGGGCATGTTGCCGCAGTTTATCGATATGATAAAAACAGTCAGGATATGGTTCCTCATCCCAGCGGCGGGGTTTCTGATACGGCCAGTGAACAAGAAGGTCGTTATGCTCAGGGATGGGCCGAAAACATCTGGGCGGATACGTTAGGCTGAACTTCATCTGTTCATGCAGATTTGAGACAGGGTTTCGGTCTTTCCCCATTGCAGTATAATGGCCCGCAATTTCAATAACTCCACCAGCTGGATTTAAACACGAGGTAGTAGATGAGCGATTTTTTACCCGGCCTGGAAGGTGTGCCTGCCACGAAGTCAGCTATTTCATTTATTGATGGCGAAAAAGGCATCCTTAGTTACCGTGGTTATCCACTGGAAACATTGGCGACCAACAGTACTTTTGAAGAAACCACGCTATTGCTACTGGATGGCGAATTACCCACTAAAGCAGCTTTAAATCGCTTTTCCAAACAGCTGCGCAGCAGTTATCGCATTAAATATCATATCCGCGAAATGATGCGTCATTTCCCGCATACCGGTCATCCGATGGATATGTTGCAAACAGCGGTTTGCAGTTTGGGCATGTTCTATCCGGGCACAGAATGTCTGACCGATGCCGAAAGTTGTGAAGATATTGATTATGTTCGCAATATGACGGTGAATATTATTGCCCAGATGGCACCTCTGGTTGCCATGTGGGAGCACATGCGACAGGGCTATGATCCGATCAATCCACGCGATGATTTATCCGTTGCGGAAAACCTGCTGTATATGTTTACCGGTAAAGAACCGGATAGCCTGATGGCGCGTATTATGGATGTCTGTCTGATTTTGCATGCCGAGCATACCTTGAATGCCTCAACGTTTGCAGCCTTGGTTGCCGGTTCAACTTTAGCATCGCCTTACAGTGTTATTTCGGCCGCGATTGGAACACTGTCAGGTCCATTACATGGTGGAGCCAACCAGCGTGTGGTGGGAATGCTGCAGGAGATTGGTTCACCAGAAAATGTAGAAGCCTGGGTCGATAAAAAACTGGCTAATAAAGAAGTTATCTGGGGTATGGGGCATCGCGAGTATAAGGTCAAAGATCCACGAGCCACTATCCTGCATAAGCTGGTGACCAAGTTAGTGGAAGAACGTGGAGGATCTCTGGATCAGATGTTTGCTACCGCGATGAAACTTGAAGAGATCTGTGCTGATCGTCTGGGGCATAAAGGTGTCTATCCGAATGTGGATTTCTATTCCGGCATTCTGTATTCAGAAATGGGTATTCCGGAAGATCAATTCACCGCATTGTTTGCGGTTGCTCGTTCAGCCGGTTGGCTTGCACATTGGCGTGAACAGATTTCCAATAACCGTATTTATCGGCCGACACAGATTTATGTGGGTCATGAACAACGTGAATATATTCCGATGTCTGAACGGAAAAAAACGTCTAAGCAATAATGGTTTTACTGGCTTCACCTTGTTGCTCGCGCACCAGGCGCGGCACAAGGTAACCAGGTAACTCACGGCGCATGGCCGCAATGAGCTCTATTCCTTGCTGTTCAGCCACATTAAAATGACTCGCGCCTTGTACTTTATCGAGTAAATGCAGGTAATAAGGCACTACCTGAACCTCGCTTAATCTCTCGCTAAGCGCGACTAAACTGTCCGCATCATCATTGACTCCGCGTAACAACACAGCCTGGTTCAATAACTCAGATCCAGCATTACGTAACTTCAATAGTGCCTCAGCAGTTTCAGCATCAATTTCATTGGCATGATTGGCATGGATGACCATCACTACCCGTAAGGAAGAGCTGCTGATCCAATTCAATAAGCTTTTGCTAACCCGTTTTGGCAGCACTAATGGCAGCCGTGTATGAATTCGCAGACGTTTGATATGTGGGATTTTCTGCAGGTCTTCCACCATGGCCGCCAATTTTGTATCGGTTAACGCCAGTGGATCACCGCCACTGAATATCACTTCACGAATACTGTTATCACAATGCAATACAGCAATCGATTGTTGCCACTGACTGGCTAATGGATTGCTCTCGCTATAAGGAAAATGCCGACGAAAACAGTAACGGCAATGAATTGCACAAGCACCGGTTGTCAGTAATAACGCCCGGCCCTGGTATTTATGCAAAATGCCGGGTGAGCTGATCGCCAGATGATCGCCCACCGGATCTGCTGAAAAACCTTCGACCTTAATCTTTTCATCAATTAGCGGGAAAACCTGACGTAAAAGTGGATCGCTGGCATCGCCATAATGCATTTTATTAATGTAACTTTGCGTCACCCGCAGTGGGAAGTTTTTTAAGCTCTCTGCATCAATCGCTTGCAATCGATCTTCCAGCCCCAGCATTTGCAGCAATATTGCTGGGTTTTTAATGGCATGACTTAATTCATCCTGCCAATCAGCAAAGATTACGTCAGCTTGCGATTGCGGTATCATAGTGGGCTTTGATTTTGTGAACAGGCGACGATCGTCCCCCAAAAGAGGTAAGCATGGCAAGTTATAGTACAAATGAGTTTAAAGCCGGACTGAAATTCATGATGGATGGCGATCCTTGCAGCATCATCGAAAATGAATTTGTGAAACCCGGTAAAGGTCAGGCATTTAACCGCGTTAAATTCCGTAACCTGAAAACCGGACGCGTTAACGAACGTACTTTCAAAACGAACGAATCGGTTGAAAGTGCCGATGTTGTCGAAATCGATCTGGAATTTTCCTACAGCGACGGTGAATTCTGGCACTTTATGGACCCCAGTAGTTTCGAACAATATGCCGCCGATGCCAATGCGATTGCTGACAGTAAAGACTGGCTGAAAGAACAATATGTTTATACAGTCACGCTATGGAATGGCACACCACTGCTTGTGACACCGCCTAATTTCGTTAATCTGGCAGTGGTTGAAACTGATCCGGGTGTGCGTGGTGATACTTCAGGTGGCGGTGGTAAACCGGCAACGTTAGAAACTGGCGCAGTAGTGCGAGTCCCGTTATTTATCGAAATCGGTGAAGTGTTAAGGGTGGATACTCGTTCAGCATCTTACGTCGAACGTGCTAAAAAAGATTAAAATCATTATCAGTTTTTGTGTTTTTAGTGGTGCATGTAGCAAGCTTACATACCTTAACCCTAAGTCTGAATAATGCTTCAAAATGAGCAATTACAGAACATATTAAAACGGCGGGCAAAGCTTCTGGCAAATGTCCGCCGTTTTTTTTCAGTTCGCAATGTATTGGAAGTGAATACGCCCATTTTGTCTTCAGCGGCACCTACTGCGCTTTATCTTGACAGTTTTTCCACCCGGTTTGAGGCTGGTAGCGACTCCAAAGATCTGTATCTGCATACTTCACCTGAATTTGCCATGAAACGCTTGCTGGCGGCTGGCAGCGGCGCGATTTATCAAATTGCCACGGTGTTTCGCAATGGTGAGTTGGGTCGCCAGCATGCGCCCGAATTTTCCATGCTGGAGTGGTATCGACCAGGGTTTTCACTGACAGAGCTAATGACAGAAGTCGATGCTTTGATACAACAGGTTATCGGCTTACCTTCAGCAGTTATTTTTCCTTATCGTGATTTATTCGCTAAATATCTGCAGCTGGATATTTATCAAACGGATGACGTTTTGCTGAAGCAAATTGCTTTAGATCGCATTGCCGGGCTTACTGCTGATTGGCAAACTGATCGGGATGGCTGGCTGGAAATGCTGATGAGCGAAGTAATTGAACCACAGCTTAAAGCGCTGGAAATGCCGGTGATGGTTACAGAGTTTCCGGCTTCTCAGGCGCAGTTGGCGAAAATTGAAATGAATACTGAAGGGCATCCGGTCGCCAATCGTTTTGAGTTATATGCCGGTGGAATGGAGCTGGCCAATGGCTATGATGAATTATGTGATGCCACCGAATTACGTCAACGTTTTGAGCAGGATAATCAACTGCGTCTGCAACAAGGCAAACCCCAAATGCCGATAGATGAAAATCTGCTGACCGCGATGCAATCTGGTTTACCTCAATGCAGTGGCGTGGCATTGGGGTTAGATCGTTTAATGATGTTGCACCTCGGTGAAAAAAATATTAATCAGGTGCAAAGCATAGCTTTTATTGAGAGCTGATTTATTCCATAAAACCGGGTAACCACAGAGTGATGCCCGGAACAGCGATTATTAGCCCGAGGACCAGTAACTGAATCATTACAAACGGACGAATTCCACGGTAAATATCCATCAATTTCAAGGTGGACGGTGCACTGGCTTTCAGATAAAACAGTGAAAAACCAAACGGTGGTGTTAGAAACGACGTTTGCAGGTTGATCGCAATCAGCAGGGCAAACCATAATGGATCAATATCCAAATGGATGGCAACCGGAGCAATGATCGGCACCACAATAAAGCAGATCTCAATAAAATCCAGAAAAAAGCCCAGTATAAATATCAACAGCATACTGAAAATGAGAAATGTCCATTTACCCCCGGGTAGACCTGAAAAGATTTCCAGAATCAGCTCATCACCGCCCATACCAACAAATACCAGACCAAATGCCGTGGCACCGATAAAGATCAAAAACACCATGCTGGTCAGTTGTGCTGTTTTTTGCATCGCATCACGTAAATTAGGCAACGTCAAACGATGATGCAGAGCAGCCAGAATCAATGAGCCAAGTGCACCTACGGCAGCGGATTCGGTAGGAGAGGCGATTCCATAAAAGATGGAACCCAATACCGCAATAATAAGGAATAAGGGAGGAAGCAGACTTTTTAAAACACTAATCCAGAGAGCGGCCAGTTCTGAGTTATCTTCACGTACCGTTGGTGCTAGATGTGGATGACGCCAGGCTACATAAGCTATATAAAGGATATAAGCCCCGATCAACATTATGCCAGGAACGACAGCACCGATAAATAATTCACCTACTGGTACACCGATTACATCACCCAGCAGAATCAGAATGATACTGGGCGGAATGATTTGTCCTAGCGTGCCAGAAGCGGCAATCGTGCCGCTGGCTAAAGAGGGGGCATAACCTCGTTTCAGCATCGAAGGCAAAGCAATCACAGTCATGGTCACTACCGATGCCCCGACAACCCCAGTGGTCGCCGCTAATAGGGCTCCTACTATGACAACAGATATTGCAAGACCACCGCGAATCCGACCAAATACCCGTCCCATGGTATCGAGCAGTTCTTCGGCAATACCGGACTTTTCCAATACAACTCCCATAAACACAAACAGTGGCACAGCCAACAAGGTGAAGTTGGTCATGACGCCCCAGATACGGAATGGCAACAGCTGGAAGAAATCAAAACCCAGATAGATACTGCCGAATAACAGTGAAATGGCTCCAAGTACAAAAGCGACCGGATAACCGGTCAGCAATAACAGGATCAACAAGGCAAACATCAGTAAAGCAATATATTCCATTATTTTTGCTCCTGATGACTGCGAATAGTGCGGATATTACGGATTAACTCAGCCAGCCCCTGAAGCATTAACAATAGAAAACCAAATAACATCGCTGCCTTGAGAATAAATCGGTATGGCAGCCCCCCCGGATCGGGTGAACCTTCCTGATAAAGATATGAATTGTAAGCAAAAGGCCAGCTACTGATCAGTATCAGCAGACAAAATGGAATAAGAAACAAGACTATGCCGAGGGCATCTATCCAGGCGCGATGTTTATCATTCAGCCGGTTACTGCGATACAGAATGTCCACCCGCACATGCGCATCATGTTTCAGGGTATAGCCACTGCTGAGCAGGAATATCAACGCAAAAAGATGCCATTCCAGTTCCTGTAACCCCACAGAGCCATGTTGAAACAGATATCGCATCATCACGTCATAACAGGTTAATAATACCAGCAGTAATACCAGCCAGCTGCTGAGTTTGCCAGTGTATTCGGTGAAGTGGTTTATCGATGTTTCCAACGAGGCAAAGAATCGGTCCATGGTGTTCGGTCATCAACATAAATAAACGTCGAAGTTTCCCACAAACCAGCGGATTGCTCCAGCAATTCGCTCGTTAATGAAATTTAAGGCTCCACTATCCGCAACGAGTGGCGGAAGTGTTACAGTGATATTTACTGAGTAATAATGAGGGGGATATGACATGGATAATACAGGTCTTAAAGACAGTGGTGAAAAAGCTCAATTGGTACGCTTGCTGTATATGTTGCTTTATGGCTTTGTTTTGTATCTGACAATGTCAGTGTTAGCGATCGTGGTCATTGTGCAATTTGTCTTTGCTTTATTCAGCGGCAGTTCCAATGAATCGATTCGAGGTTTTTCGAAAGATCTTGCCCGCTTTATACAACAAATTGTTTTATTTCTGACCTACAACGATGAGAGAAAACCTTTTCCGTTTACCCCTTTATATGATGAGGTAGAAGTCGAAGCGGTGTATGATAATGACGATTATATTGCTGATTATGAAGACATTACTGATAGTGATGATCCGGCTGCACCCAAAAAATAACCTGATGGAATACTGACTTTTTATGCTCACTGTAATTTCTCCGGCCAAAACGCTCGATTTTGATACGCCTGCGTCTACCGATAAACACACCGAACCGCGTTTTCTGGATCAATCACTACAATTGATTGAACAATTGAAAAAGCTGTCTTCCCAGGAAATTGCCAGTCTGATGAAAATCAGCGACAAACTTGCTGGCTTGAATATGGCACGGTTTCAGCAATGGCAAATGCCGTTTACTGACGAAAATGCCAAGCAGGCGATTCTGGCGTTTAAAGGGGATGTTTATACCGGTCTTCAAGCCGAGACTTTGGATGAAAAAGACCTGGATTTTGCGCAGCAGCATCTACGCATTCTTTCCGGTTTATATGGAGTATTGAGACCGTTAGATTTGATGCAACCCTATCGGCTGGAAATGGGAACACCCTTTCAGAATGATGCTGGCAGAGACCTTTACCATTTCTGGGGCGATCAATTACGAAAATCATTGGAGGCTGAACCGGCATTAAAAGATGGTGTGTTGGTTAATTTGGCATCCAATGAATACTTTAAAGCTGTCGATGCCAAAAAGCTTAAAGCAACCATCATTACGCCGATTTTTAAAGACTGGAAAAACGGTCAGTACAAAATGATCAGTTTTTATGCCAAAAAGGCACGCGGACTGATGAGTCGTTATATTATCGATCAGCAAATTAACTCACCGGAAAAACTCAAGCAATTTGACTCGGATGGTTATCGATATAGTGAAGAGATGAGTCAGAAAAATGATTGGGTATTTATCCGGGATCCCAATTAATTAAAGTGGATTAAGGCCGGTAATGAAACCATGGAAGGTGACTAAAACCATAATTTTAAAGTTAGTACCGATAGGTCTTTTGGCCAGTCAATCGTTAGCGTTTGCAGGTGTCAGTCTGACTTCCGAAGAGCAGACATACCTATCACAAAAAAAAGTGATAAATATGTGTGTTGACCCGGATTGGCTACCTTATGAAGGTATTGATGAGCGCGGTGAATTCACTGGCATTATGTCAGATTTTTATGCGTTATGGTCTGCCAAAAGCAATATGTCTATCCAGCTGATTAATACCAGTAGCTGGGAACAATCCTTGCAATTTTTACAGGATGGCAAATGCGATATTCTTGCCAGTGCTCAGGATGTTCCCAGCCGTCGTGAATGGCTGAATGTCAGCAAACCGTTTATTTTTTATCCATTGGCCGTTGCCACCCAACCCGATCATCAGTTTGTGGTGAAGTTCGAACAAATTCAACATCGTGACTTTGTGATGGTCGAGGGCTATGCAGGTGTGGAGTTGCTGCGTAATCGTTATCCTGATATCACTATCACCACGGTAGATACCCCAAGAGAAGGTCTGAAAATGGTCGAATCTGGGAAAGCCTATGGCTATATTGATACGGTGCCAACGATAAATTATCAGATGCTACGCTGGGGGATTTCGCACCTGAAGATCAGCAATGTGCTGGATCTGCAATATGCAATGTCAGTGGGGGTGAGCACCAGAGAACCGCAGTTGCTCGAAATTTTCAACAAAGCTATAGCGGATACCACCAAAGTCGAACGCCAGCGAGTGTTAAATAACTGGTTATCTATCGAGTATCCGCAGCAATCAAATACTATAATTTTCTGGCAACTTTTGGTTGGTGTATTGCTGCTATTGACGGTAGTGATTTATCGCTATCGGCAAGTGCACCATCAGAATCAAAACCTACAAAATTTGAATAACCAGTTAGAGCGGATCTCACGCCATGATCACCTGACCGGATTGGCTAACCGTTATGCACTTCATGAGCGTTTCAATATAGAAATTGAAGCTTCAGCTCAGTCAAAGCAAGGTTTTTCAATCATTATGTTAGATGTGGATTATTTTAAAAAGATAAATGACCAGTATGGGCATGATATAGGGGATGAGATCATCAAAGAGTTTGCCCGGCTGTTGAGATCCATGGTTCGTGAAAATGATCTGGTCGGTCGATGGGGTGGGGAGGAGTTTCTGATTCTGTGTTCTCAAACCACCCGAAATGGGGCATTCCAATTAGCCGAACAGGTACGCCAGCAGGTACAGAACTACACTTTTGCAATAGCTCAGCAAATAACTGCCAGTTTTGGAATAAGTGAATATAGGCACGGTGAAACTATTGGTGATACGATTAAACGCGCTGATGATGCCCTGTATCTTGCTAAGAATAAAGGCCGAAATCTGATTGTAATGGCGGGTCCTGATTAAGATGAATTCACAACAAAATAACCCATTAACACCGGGAAGATATTTTTTTGCCTTGTCTCCCGACACCAGTTCACGGATGCAGATTCAACATATCATGAAACGCCTGCCAGATGATTCCGCCCTAAAATTACAAACTACTGCTAACTTACATCAAACACTATTATTTCTTGGTCAATTGGAACAACAACAAATTAATGCGCTGTTAAAACAGACAGAATCAATACATTTTCCGGCAATCAATATGCAGTTTGATCACCTTTCTTATTGGGAAGAACCAAAGATCTTTTGTCTGACCAGTCGTGATCCAGACACGGAGTTGTATAACCTGGTGAGTCAATTGGAGTACATCGCCAGTGAGGCAGGTATTAACGTTGAAGTAAAACCATATCGTCCTCATATTACGCTGGCGCGGAAAGCCAGCGTTCCTCTAGATGTACCTATTGCCCCAGTGTGTTTTAAAGCCGAACAGCTGGTGCTGATGAAATCAGTTTCAACTGAACATGGAGCGCAATACCAACCCATGATGCAGTGGCCTGTCATGGCAGTTTAATGGGTTATATTTGCTCAATGAGAACACGATAATCTGGTATAAATAGTGTTCTTACTCGATGGCTATTCCCATAATGAGTTCAAAAGCAATATTAGCCAATTTATTCAGGTTTTTGGTTGTCCTAGCAGCCATAGTAACCAGCGGCAAATTGTGGGCTGAGCAAATTGTTTTACGGGTAGGTGTTTATGAAAATCCGCCCAAACTGGTTATGGCGCAATCAGGCCAGGTCAGTGGCATTATGGGCGATCTTCTAAACGTTATCGCTGCCAAGGAAAACTGGCAGTTGATTGCTATACCCTGTCATTGGGATGACTGTCTGGAGCAGCTTGCCAGAGGAGAAATAGATTTGTTACCGGATGTGGCTGTGACCGCAGAGCGAAGTGAGCTTTATGACTTTCATACCACGGCAGCATTACTCAGCTGGTCGCAGATCTACGTTACCCGTGAGCATAATTTAAGCAGTTTACTGGAGCTTGATGGAAAACGTCTGGCGTTGCTTAAGGGGTCTATTCAACATGATTACCTCAAGCAGTTAGCTGAAAATTTTAATATTGATGTGACATTTGTATTGGTGGATACGCAACAAGCAGCATTTGCTGCGCTTTCGGATGGCAATGCTGATGCTGTTACGGCGAATAACTTTATCGGTGAGCTGAAAGCTGTTGAACTGAATTTAAAACCTACACCATTGATGTTTCAACCGAGTCGATTATTTTATGCAGTTCCCAAGAATAAGCATGATGAAGTGTTACAGGCCATTGAGAACTATTTAAAATTATGGCAGGCGGATGTCAGTTCTCCGTATTTCACAGTTTTGGAGCAATGGAATAGTGCTTCAGAAAAAATGAAGATTCCAAAAGAAATCAGATGGTTACTTATTTCTTTGGTTGTTGGCATTGTTCTCGCAATATTGTTTTTACTGTTAATGCGTCGTCGTGTAAAGGAAAAAAACAGTTCTCTGCGCCAGACCCAGCAAAACCTTAATGTGATACTGGATAGTGTGGATGCCCTTGTTTATATCAAGGATTTGCAATTACGCTATCAATATGCCAATAAAAAAGTCTGCAACCTGATCAATTTGGAGCAGAAGCAAATAATCGGTCAAACCGATGCAGTGTTATTCGATGCTGAAACCTGTAAAAAACTACGTGAAAACGATCTGCAGGTACTTGAAAAAGGTCAACGTATTGTTGAAGAAGAAATCAATACGGTACTTGGTTCGGACAATTCCCAAACATTTTTATCGGTCAAGCTTCCATTACGGCAGGAAGATGGCAGTATTTACGCTTTATGTGGTATCTCAACAGATATTACCGATTATCTGTTAATCCAGAAACAACTTCGCAAATTGGCGTTATATGATGCATTGACGGGCCTGGCGAACAGACGCTTGTTAATGGAATTCCTGGAGGATTCACTGGTAGAAGGTCGGCAGACGCAAACAGAAGGTGCCTTAGTGATTGTCGATCTGGACGCTTTCAAAACGCTGAACGATACCTTAGGACATCATGCCGGAGATTTATTATTGCAAGAGGTTTCCAAACGACTTCAATCCAGCTTATTACCAGATGACTTGGCAGCCCGATTGGGATCCGATGAATTTGTTATTGTGAAACCTAATATGGGGACAAACAGAGCCGAGGCAGAAAGGCTTGTGCAACAATATGCTGAAGCGATCATACAAGATTTTGCCTTGCCATTTGTGCTGGATCACACGCAGTACATTGCTTCAGCCAGTGTTGGTATAGCTTTGTTTTCTGACGCAGATGGTGATGTTGAACGTTTATTACAGGATGCGGATATGGCGTTGTATCGAGCCAAAGCGTCAGGACGAAACAGTCTGCGATTTTTTGACCCGGTAATGCAGCTAGAAATAAATCGACGCAGCCAATTAGAACGTAAATTAAGAGACGCTATATCCCTGCATCAACTCGAATTGTATGTACAGCCTCAGATCAGTAGTGACCACCAATATGTGGGCATGGAAGCTTTGCTACGCTGGCATGATCCGGTTGAAGGTTTTATCTCGCCCGCCGATTTTATCCCAGTAGCGGAAGCAAGTGGTCTAATCATTCCGCTGGGGGATTGGGTATTGAGAAAAGCCTGCCAGATTTTGGCGGAATGGTCCAAGGTTTCAGGGATGGAAAACCTGACATTATCGGTCAATATCAGCCCCCGGCAGTTCCGACATTTGCAGTTTATTGACTATATTGACAGTTGCCTGAAAGAGTTAGAGGTCAATCCAAATCATTTGGAGCTTGAAATCACCGAGAGCCTGTTGATTGAGGATATTGACCAGACTATCGAGCGGATGAACGCTTTGCGTCAACGTGGTTTGCGCTTTTCCCTGGATGATTTTGGTACCGGTTACGCTTCATTGAGTTATTTAAAATTACTGCCGTTAAACAAACTAAAAATCGACCAGTCATTTGTCCGTGATGTATTGATTGATGTGAACGATGAGGCAATTGTCAGCACGATTATTGCTTTGGGACAGAGTCTGGATTTAGCGGTGATTGCTGAAGGTGTTGAAACCCACGAACAGGCGGCCTTATTGGAAAATTTTGGTTGTCATGTATACCAGGGCTATTACTTTGGCAAGCCCGCTCCGGTAGCAGAATGGCAGAAAATTATTTCCGAAATCCGTGCGGTACATAAATAAAATTCACTCACCAGCGTGCGCGACTGAGTGCTAAAAGCCGTTCAATATCCGTGCTCTGTTGAAAAAAGTGTATGGGTATTTCGACGATTTAAGTGTCAGAAAGGCTATAAATCCATACAATATACGGTGCTTAAATCCTCACTTCCATACATTTGCTTTTTTTGTATGTAATTCGGTTTGTTTTTGTTGGTAAAAATGCCTAGGGTCTGTCGTCTCTATATTTGCAGGATTTCAATGATGCGTTTGTGGAAAGCCCGAATTGAAGCGGATGCCAAATCCAAATATCTTGGCATCGTTGAAGCGCTGGAAGCGGATATCTATTCCGGTTATGTCAAAGCGGGTGATCGGCTACCATCGCAACGTGCTATTGCTGGCTCCTTAAAGGTGGATTTGACCACAGTTACCCGTGCTTTCAATGAAGCCCGTCGACGTGGATTAATTGATGCGACAACCGGACGTGGCAGTTATGTACGACAGCATGTGGAAAACAAGCTTATTTCACACACATCCGGCTCACGTCCATTATTGGATCTCAGCATGAATAACCCTCCCCAGCCGGAATCTGCCGACTTACAGCATCACATTCCACGCAGTATTGCTCAGCTTATTTCTGGAGCTGATCGTATATTGCAGTTGCATTATCAGGATAGCGCGGGTAATCCGCATGATCGGAGTGCTGCATCTGGCTGGCTGAAACAAACCATAGAAAATGTCACGGCAGAACGTACGTTGATTACGAGCGGGGCACAATCAGCTTTATATGCAATTTTACATTGTATGGCTCAGCCGGGCGATAACATTGCCTGCGGTGAATTTGTTTATCCCGGTTTGAAATCGGCTGCTGAACAACTTGGATTGATATTACAACCGTTAGCCATGGATGAAGAGGGTGTTATTCCTTTTTCATTTGAACAGGCTTGTCGGGAACAGACAATCAAAGCCATTTATCTGGTGCCAACAATGGATAATCCGACAACGGCCACCATGTCATTAGTGCGTCGTCAGCAAATAGTTGAGATGGCCAATGAATATGACATTATCATTATTGAAGATGACCCTTATTCTCCACTGCAGACCCAGACCAGTAAAGCCATAGTCGATTTAGCGGCCGATCGTACCTGGTATATACGGACGCTTTCCAAATGTATAACGCCTGCTTTGCGATTAGCCTATGTGATTGCTCCCAGCAATTCACAAGCACTCGGCCTTGCCAATGTGTTACGGGCCATTAGTGTAATGGCTTCACCGTTAATGGCTGCGCTTGTTTCACACTGGATTTATGATGGACATATTAATCGGTTTGCTGAAGCTATCCGTGAGGAAAACCGTCTGCGACAGCAGATAGCCAGTCAGTTTTTAGCCGGGATGAATTTCTTCCGACATCCGGAAGGCCACCATATCTGGCTGCAGCTCCCTAGTTGTTGGCAGGCGAATGCCTTTGCTGAACAAGCTACGGTGTTGGGTGTCTCAGTGGTGGCATGTAACAATTTTGGGTTCAGTAGCCATCAGCGACAAGCGGTGAGGTTGTCGTTGGGATTATCTCCGGATCATGCGACTTTGTCACAGGCATTGAGTATATTACGTGGATTATTAGTTCAACCCGCGACGACATCACATCACATCATTTGACCCCAGAGGTGAAATAATCATGACTGAACAACCTATTCACTTTATGGAAAAAAATGGTGATATTTATGAGGAAATGGCTGATTGGGATGTGAATGCCGGTGGCGAGAAAATTGTTGCCAAACGCATGTCAGGCCGTTTTCGTAATCTTAAATGGTTTGGTATGTCGATTTGGCTATTTTACTTCATAGTGCCATACATTCGTTGGAAGGATAAACAAGCCGTATTACTGGATATTCCTAATCGTCAGTTTCATTTTTTTGAGTTGACGATTTTCCCACAGGATATCTGGATGCTTTCACTGACCTTGCTGTTTTTTGCCATTCTGCTGGCAGCGGTTACCAGTATTGCCGGTCGGGTTTTTTGTGGTTATTTTTGTTTTCAGACGGTATGGACGGATATCTATACCTGGATTGAAGGCAAGTTTGAAGGTGATACTCCCCAAAAACAATTGCGTTTCAAACAAGCACCTTGGTCGATCAGGAAACTTCTGAAAAAAATCAGTAAACACACTTTATGGCTGGCTATTGCCTTGTTAACCGGGCTGACATTTTCAGCCTGGTTCACAGATGCGTTTGAATTATGGCGAGATGTGTTGAGTTTACAGGCACATCTTGCAGTATGGATTGTGATGGCAATCTTTACCACTTTCACTTATGTCTTTGCCGGTTTTATGCGTGAACAGGTCTGTTTCTGGTTGTGTCCCTATGCCCGCTTACAGGGGGTTATGTATGATCAGAATACGATTTTGCCCGCCTATGATGCCGAGCGGGGCGAGCCACGTGGCAAACTTAAAAAAGGTGAGACCGATCCGAGTAAGGGCAGCTGCATAGATTGCAAACTTTGTGTCAATGTCTGCCCGACCGGGATTGATATTCGTAAAGGTCAGCAGGAAGGTTGTATTACCTGTGGCATGTGCATTGATGCCTGCGATTCAGTGATGGATAAAATCAATGAACCCCGTGGTTTGATTCGTTATGCTTCCTATGCCGAGCTGCAAGGTCACAGTAAACCGCAACCCCTGTACAAGCGTCCACGGGTGATTATTTACAGCTTGATCCTGCTGGCGTCATTGGCTGGTATTGCCTATGGCTTTTTATCACTATCTGCCACGGATTTCAGTGTCAGACCAGATCGTCAGCCACTGTTTGTGCAACTTAGCGATGGTTCGATCCAGAATCGATATACACTGAAATTGCTCAACAAACAGAACGTACCGATTGAGGTTCAATATCAGATTGAAGGTATGGCGGGTGCGAGCCTGCACGGATTGCATGACACCTATAGGATTGAACCAGCCAAAGTGCATACGGTGACCGCCCTGGTTCGGGTAACAGAGTCCGAGCTGCAAAGCGGTATCAGTCCTTTGACATTTAATGTCAAAGTGGTCGAAGGTGCGCAATCCGACATTTCCTATCAAACGATTTTTACCGCACCCAAAGAGAAGGAGAGATAAGCCGTTTAATCTTTTTGTTTGATAAATAGTTCGTAGAGATCGGCGCGGCGATCTTTCAGATTGGTCACTGCCCCTTCATTACGAACCAGTTTAAGTTTGTCCAGATCCAGATCGGAAAACATGATCATCTCACTGTTAGGCGTGGTTTCGGCCATGATGGCATCGTGAGGGAAGGCAAAATCAGAAGGCGAAAATACCGAGGATTGGGCATACTGCACATCCAGGTTTTCCACTTTTGGTAAGTTGCCAACACTTCCAGTGATAGCAACATAACATTCATTTTCAATTGCTCTGGCTCTGGCACAATGACGTACTCGTAGGTAGCTGTTTTTGGTATCAGTCCAGAACGGCACAAAAATAATATCCACTTCCTGCTCGGCAGCAATTCGGCCCAGTTCGGGAAATTCTATGTCATAACAAATCATGATAGCGATCCGGCCGGCATCGGTTTCAAACACCTGAAATTTATTGCCACCTTCAATCACCCAGTCACGACGTTCATGTGGGGTGATATGAATTTTACGCTGTTCTTCCACCCGACCGTCACGGTGACAAAGATAAGACACATTGTAAACCCGATCATTTTCCAATAATGGCATGGAGCCGGTAATAATATTGATGTTGTAGCTGACCGCCATTTCCGACATTTCATCACGGAACTGTTCGGTAAAGCTGGCCAAATAGCGTATTGCCCGGGTCTGATCCATCTGATCAGTCAGCCCCATCAATGGCGCATTGAAAAACTCCGGAAACAGGGCGAAGTCACTTTTATAATCCGATAACGCATCAACAAAGTATTCAACCTGTTTAAGCACTTCCTCAACTGAATGAAACTCCCGCATCTGCCATTGCACTGCCCCCAGACGAACCTGAGTTTTTTTAACATCCAACAATGAGGTTGGTGGAGTATAAAGAATATTGTTCCAGTCCAGTAATGTGGCATGGCCTAATGATTTTTCATCTTCCGGAAGATATTTGTGCATTAATCGCATCACCTGAAAGTCATTGGATAACTGGAAGGTCAGGATGGGATCGTAAATCTCTTTGCGCGAAACCTGTTCGATGTACTCGGCAGGTGAAAGCTTGTCAGCAAATTTGTGATAATTCGGGATTCGTCCACCGGCCAGAATAGCGCGTAGATTCATTGAACGGCATAATTCCTTACGCGCTTCGTATAAACGTCGTCCCAAGCGGTAGCCCCGATATTCTGGATGGATAAATACATCCAGTCCATACAATGAATCACCTTTCGGGTTATGCCAGATTTTGTCGTTTTTCAGGATTAAATCATCATAGGTATGCGGATTGCTGAACCGCTCATAACTGACCATGACAGTTAGCGCTACCGCAATCAGTTCACCTGAATCTTCAATGCAAATCTGTCCATCCTGAAACTGAGTAATCAATCCTTCAATTGTGGGTTGGGGCCAGGCGCCGCCAATATCGTCATATACCGTGTCCATCAGATTTTTGAGCTGATCGTAATCTTCCAGTGTCAGATTACGTAAATTCAGATGCAGCTCTTCGTGGGCCATAAATGCTCCGTGTTTCAATTGAGTTCAACGATGAAATAACGCATTGAGTCTAGCAGATGAAGGCTTATATGATCAGAGGTCGAGTCTTTATTTTCACATTATTCAGGCTCACGTCATTTTCGACACAAGTTGTACTGTTGCGGTTTAATAAGGAAACGTTTAGCGATGGATCAATTCATTATTTTTGCCGTTCGGGCTGCAACATCAGCTTGTAAAAGGGCATACTCAACCCAATTATCTGACAGAAGACATTCAAAAAACTAATGGAACAGGAAAGTTAAATGGCTCAGCAAATTGTGCAATTGCAACTCAGCGGCATGCGGTGTGCTGCCTGTGCGAACACCATTGAAAAAGCGCTGAAAAAAATGTCTTCGGTGAAATCGGCGCAGGTGAATTATGCCAATGAAAAGGCCACGATTCGTGGCGAACAGCTTGAAGCAGATGTTTTGATAAACGCCATTGAACAAGCCGGCTATCAGGCGCAATTAATTGATATTGAGCATCGGGAGGATAATCGACAGGATTTACAGAAAATCCAGTTATATAAATTTATTGCCGCAGCAATTTTATCTCTGCCGTTGCTTTACAGCATGATCGGTCATTTTAGCTGGACCCGTGATCTGCCTATTCCGGCAGTTTTAATGAATGCCTGGGTGCAAATGGCTTTAGCGACTCCAGTACAGTTTATTATCGGCTGGCAGTTTTATCGTGGTAGTTATTACGCTTTAAAAAATCTGAGTGCCAATATGGATGTGTTGGTGGCGCTGGGCACATCAGCTGCCTATTTTTACAGTGTCTGGCTTACCTTCAAATTTGGTGCAATGGCAGCGCATGATGGTCTGTATTTTGAAACCAGTGCGGTACTGATTACCCTGATCTTGCTGGGGAAATGGTTTGAAGCAAGAGCCAAAGGCCATACTTCAGAGGCCATTCGCAAACTATTAAAACTGCAACCTCAACAGGCATTACGCGAATCAGCAGATGGTCAGACCCAATTGGTTTCGGTAAAAGAGTTACAGCAGGGCGATATCGTGCAGATTAAACCCGGTCAACAGATCCCGGTTGATGGCGTGATAGTCGAAGGTCAATCGGCTGTAGATGAATCCATGTTGACCGGTGAAAGCATGCCGGTGGAAAAAAGCGTCAATGACAAAGTGGTTGGTGCCACCTTTAATAAAAATGGTTTTTTACGGGTTCGTGCTACCCATCTGGGTGAAGACGCTGCCCTGGCCCGGATTGTCCGGGTGGTTGAACAGGCACAGGGCTCCAAAGCCCCCATTCAGCGTCTGGCTGATAAGGTATCGGGTGTATTTGTCCCGGTGGTTGTGGTGATAGCCCTGATTACTTTTTTGCTCTGGTGGTTATGGTTTACCCCTGGTGATATTGGCAGAGCTTTGGAAACCATGGTGGCTGTGCTGGTTATCGCCTGTCCTTGCGCTCTGGGACTGGCTACACCAACCTCGATTATGGCTGGGTCAGGGCGGGCGGCTGAGGCTGGCATTTTATTCAAGCAGGCCGATACGCTGGAATTAACTCAATCATTGACGGCAATTGTGTTTGATAAAACAGGTACGTTGACCCAGGGCAAACCAGCATTAACCGATTTTTTGCTAGCAGAAGATTATGAAAAATCGGTTATCGCTGGCATCGTCATCGCCATTGAAAGCAAATCAGAACATCCACTGGCACAGGCTATTGTTGATGGATTAAAAGCCCAAAATACCCAGAATGTGCTGGTTGAGAATTTTACTGCTCTTAGTGGTTATGGGGTGATGGGTAATGCTGAGGTGTACGGCAAAACCTCCCAAATCCGTTTGGGAACCAAAAAACTGATGCAGGATCACGATATGGATATGGGGGATTGGCAAACTCAGCAGCAGCAACTGGAAAAACAGGGAAAAACCGCCATGTTGATTGCAGTAGATCAGCGGGTAATTGGCTTGCTGGCGGTGGCTGATACGATTCGGGATACCGCCAAACCAGCGATTAGCGCTTTAAAAAAACGCGGCTTGCAGGTCATTATGTTGACCGGAGATAATCAGCTTACAGCGGATGCCATTGCGCTTGAGCTGGGTATTGATAAGGTAATTGCCGAAGTTTTGCCGGAACACAAAGCCGATAAAATCCGTGAATTACGTCAGCAGGGGCAGGTCGTGGCAATGGTGGGGGATGGTATTAATGATGCCCCGGCACTGGCTGAAGCAGATGTTGGTATTGCAATGGGAAGTGGTACCGATGTGGCGATTGAAACAGCGGATATCGCGTTGATGCGGACCGATTTAAACGCTGTGGATGCGGCAATTCAGTTAAGTCATCTGACCGTGCGAAACATTCGTCAGAATCTGTTCTGGGCATTTGGCTACAATTCTTTGGGCATTCCAATTGCAGCAGCAGGCTTGTTGGCTCCCTGGGTGGCTGGCGCAGCTATGGCGTTTAGTTCACTTTCTGTTGTGTTAAATGCGTTAAGACTGCAGCGGGTAAAAACACACTCTAGTTCATAACACACTGCCAGTGTTAAGAATATTTCTTGTCTACGGTTGATGATTGCGATAAAGCCATACATCATTGATTCAGTATTCAACACTTATATCACATTATCCTGATTTTTGAGTTTAGATCCCGCTGTAGCTGATGTAATATCGTTGTAATGAATAATTCCCACATTGCCTACAACAAAGGTCGGACCAATGGCGGCAGAAGAACTAGAAAGTAAACTTGAGCAATGGAAGTATAAGTATCTTGAGCTGCTTGCCCGCGACGAGAAACAAACACTTTACACACAACTTCTGGAACGTAGTCTTGGACGACTTGCTTTGGTCGCAGAAGGCATTGATTCGGCCTTGGATAAACAATTACATTCACTTCGACAGGAATTACGCAGCCAAAAAGACGTTGAGCGAATCAGTGATATTCTGGAAAAAATCCAGCGATGCATTAGCAAGATGGATGAAAGCCCCCAGAGTTCAGAAGCGTCCGAACTATTACGGCATCTGCTGTTATCGTTAACCATTCCAACAGAGTCAAAGCCTGGGGTTGATAATCTGCTGATCCAGCTGAAAGACGCTACTAACCAACAAACACGTCAATTGTTACCAGATTTTGTGTCTTTACTGGAAACGATTAACAGCAATGCACCTGCTTTACCGGACCCCGAAAAAGCACGTTCAGGGCTGTTGCAGAAAATTGGGTTTAAAAAACGTAATATTGAAATAACTCAGTTGCTATGCAGCATGATTGATAATCTGCAGCTTCCGGAGATCTTCAACGAACAACTTCGCGAGATCCATGCGCAATTGCAGTCCCAGCCTGATAAAAAGAACTTACCGCAAATTATTGATGCGCTGACCGCTCTGATTAACTCACTTGGAGCCCAGGCTCAGCTTCAACAGCTTGAATATCGAGCTTTTCTTGCTACGTTAAGTGAACGCATTAATGAGCTTGATGATCTGTTACGAGTGACTGTTAAGGATGAAGAAGAAGCCTTTAATAAACGGCAAAAAATTGGTGAAAAGGTGGATGCGGGACTGGATGATATCTACAAACAAATTGATGTTGCCAGTGAACCACGTGAATTAAAATTGATTATTCGTGAACGTTTGACGGCATTGAGTGGTGCGGTAGAAGAATACCGAAATGCTGATCAGAGCCGTTATTATCAATCACAATTAGAAATCAAAAAACTGACAGATCGGTTACAGGAACTGGAATCTGAAACCAAATCTTTGCAGGACGGTATTCGTAAAGCCCATGAAATGGTACGTAAGGATACATTGACCGGAATCGGTAATCGCCAGGCACTGATGGATGCGTTGGAAACAGAATATATTCGCTGGCAGCGTTACAAGCACCCGTTAAGCCTGGTGGTCTGGGACATTGATAGCTTCAAACAGATAAATGACAACCTTGGTCATCTTGCTGGCGATAAGATATTAATCCGTATTGCCGAGATTTTATCGACTTCTACCCGTGAAATTGATTTTGTTGCCCGCTTTGGTGGTGAAGAATTTGTCGGAATATTTCCGGCCACTGCGCTAGCTGAAACCATGGTGCTGGCCAATAAAATCCGCGAAGAAATCAGCAATACACGTTTTCTATATGATGGTAAGCCTGTGCCGATTACCGTTTCTGCCGGGGTAGCCACTTTTCATCTGGGTGATAATACCGAAAAAGTATTTAAACGTGCTGATGAAGCGATGTTTAAAGCCAAAAAGCAGGGCCGTAATGTCTGTGTTGTTGAAGAGATATAAGCTGTTATTGCCTGATTCGATTTCCACTGAAGCGTCAAAGCAGACGGGAGTGGTGATGAGAATCCTTGGATTGTTTTTATTGTGTGTTCCAGCTACAGCAATGGCTGCAGTAGACTGCCCAGATGCCAACACAACCTATGAGATAGGTGTGTGCATGGCTGAGCAATTAGAGCAGCAAGAGGTTGAAATGCAGCATTATCTTGCCGAAGCCATAGCGCGTTATGCCGATGATAAAATGATTGTGGAATCGATTGAAAAGGCCCAGCAAAGCTGGCTCAGCTATCGACAGGAACAATGCGGTTCCATCTATACTATCTGGCGGGATGGGACGATCCGTAGCATCATGGGCTTGAGTTGTTCTCTTCGTATGGCAAAATTGCGCACGCATCAGATATGGCACAGTTATCTTACCTATATGGACAACAGTCCATCATTTTTGCCTGAGCCCGAGATAGAGTGAATAACGGATTCTGGATGAGTCTCCATGAACAACAGTATTCAGGAAAAAATTCATCTGGAACATGAAGCAGCTAAATTGTTTATGCGGTTGTACGAAAAACAATTTGGTGTACCGATGCGACATATCTGGCATAATTTGCCGCGCAAACCGGATGTTTCCTGTTATCTCAATGGCACGCAGCTCGATTTGGAGATTGCGCATATCTACGGTAGTGAACCAGAGGCAAAGTTAATCCTTGGAAGAGCTGCAGATGAAAAAATTATGGCTGATTTACATCAACTATCAGAGTTACCCATCAACAATCGTTTAATTGCCTCACTGAATGCTGTTCTTGCTACTAAATCGCAGAAAAAATACCACAGCCAGCGGGTATGGTTGGTTTTGCGTAATATGAATTCATTATGGCAACAAAAGAATTTTGAGAAACATCGCCATCAGATAGTGTTACCGGAAAAACATTTTTTCGAACAGATCTGGTTAATTGGTGATGCCAGAGGTGTTATACGTTTATTTCCATATGAATAGCGGAAGAGGCTACTCGTTTTCTGCAGGTATTAACGTCACCTGACGTCGCATTTTGGGGACCATTTGAACTTGCCAATGCTGAATGGCCCAATCCCATAACGTATCAAGTGGCACATTGGCTAACTCTGCTGGCGGTTGCATCCCCAGAAAACTCAACACACGACATAACACAGCTCCGCTGTCTCTATGTTTTACCGGTTGTGCCCGGGTTTGCTTACTGAGTTTTTCACCATGAAGATTGGTGGCCACTGGTATATGGGCATATTCCGGGGAGTTCACCGCAAGTTGCTGTTGCAGAAAAATTTGTCTCGGTGTTGAATCGAGTAAATCTGCACCACGAACAATATGGGTGACACCCTGCAGCGCATCATCAGCCACCACCGCCAGTTGATAGGCAAATAAACCATCAGCTCGTTTCAAGACAAAGTCACCGACTTGTCGACCCAGAATTTGAGAGTGTTTGCCTTGAACCCGATCTTCAAAATTAATGCTTTCATTATTTACTAGTAAGCGCCAGGAACGTGGCTGCTTCCCCTCTGTCAAACCATCACGACAAAACCCAGGATAAACGGGGCCATCAATTCCCATTTGGGCAGCGGAGTTGATTTCTTTACGGCTGCAACCGCAGGGATAGGCCAATTGTTGTGAAGTTAATTGTTCAAGTGCCTGACGATAGATATCATCACGCTGGCTTTGATAAATTATTTCGGCATCCCATTGAAAACCAAAGCTTACAAGAGTATCAATAATATCTTGGGCAGCACCTGCTACCTCACGGAGTTTATCAAGGTCTTCCATTCGCACCAGCCATCTACCATTATGGGCCCGTGCATCAAGATAACTGGCGGTTGCAGCGACCAAAGAGCCAAAATGTAGTGGACCCGTGGGCGAGGGTGCAAAGCGTCCAATATAGTGCGGAGATATTAGGGCTTGTTGATCTTTCATATCCACCACTGCTGGCGGCTATTTTTTCGTCCTATAAGACGGAAATGATGCGATGTAGTTGTTCTACATAAGTCATTTCCAACGCCGTAGGGCGGAAAAATAGCCCCAGCCCTTCGGGTTGTGACTGAAAAAGCGCCACTCTGCGTTGTTCGTCGCTTATTTAGCATAACTAAAAGGCGCTCCTCGTGCCTTGATTGACGTTTTTTCAGCTCACAACAGAGGCGGAGATGAAAGATCAACAAGCCCTAAGTCTGAATTCATGTTTAGTTGAGATAATCCACCACGTAGAGTGTAATTAGTATCTGTTGATCTTTCATAGCCCGAATTTATGACTGAAGATTATCTTTTTGTATACGGTACCTTACGTAATAACACTGAACGCCATGATTTGTTGCAACGCTTCTGTGATTATATCGATACCGGAATGTTACAGGCTGTGATGTATCAAATTTCTTATTATCCAGGAGTGATATTGACAGATGATCCACAACAGCAGGTTGTCGGGGAGGTGTACCGTACCCACAATCCCCAATTACTGTTTGCCGAGCTTGATGATTATGAAGAATGTTCTTCAAGTTTTGCAGAGCCTCACGAATATGTGCGGCAGCAGCAACTGATTTGCTTGAGTAATGGAAATAAGCTGTCAGCTTGGGTTTATCTTTATAATCAACCGATATCGGGTAAGAAACTTATCACCTCCGGCGACTTTCTCAACCCATAAATAACTGACCATCAAAAAAACTATTTATTTCCATAAATTATTTTAGTGATCATATCAGCACTTAAAGTGCTTGAAAAAAAGAGGTTTTATGTTTCGATCAAATGCTTTTCGTCAGCAAGCTCAAAACTGGCAACAACAATTCCGACAAGTTCAGTCTGCCGGTTTTTTGCAACGTATTTTCGCCTGGATATTACTGGGGCTGGTGATGATGCTCAGCCTGGCGCTGTTGGTGGTGGTAGTTTTACTAAGCTGGATCCTGATTCCTTTGATGTTGTACCGAGCCCAAAAACAAATGCGTAAAGCTCAGCAAGCAGACAACCAGCATCAGCAGTTTTCGCAACGATCTTCTCGACAATCTCGTCATGAGACTCATATCATTGAGGGTGAAATTATCAGCCGCAAAGAGGATTGATTTGCCTGATTAATCACTGGATGATATTAATCGAACAAGGAGGCTATGAAAGATTAACAGTCCCTAGTCATCACCCGACTTTGTCAATAACGATATGAACATAACAACAGATCAAAAACGACGAAAGTTCATTAGAACTCCCGTCGTCGTTTAAACGTATCTTTTTAAGTTTAAGGCGTAATATTCAGATTGCCGCCAAAGATACCTACCAAACCGATAATAATCAGATAAATTGCCACGATATAGTTCAGTAATCTTGGTACAACCAGGATCAGAATACCGGCTATCAAAGAAATCAGTGGAGTCAGTGCAATAGTCATCTTTTTCCCTCGCTGTTGTGATTAATTTTATTATTGTGCTCAAAAAGTATATCTGAAGAATTAAGCACAAATGATAATACAGAATTAGCCTTGTTCTTTAATCAGAATATTTTCCATTAGCTCTGGTTCATCAACCATTTCCTCTGGCATAGCGGAGGAATGGTGATTGATGATTAACCATTCACCATCATTCTGACGTTCATACACAAAGCTGTAACGTGCCTGAACTTCCTGTTCCTGCCCATCTTTTGTCACATTGAATGTATAGATTCCGGCATCTATTGCAATATTACCGTTAATGGTAATGTTGCTTTCATCAATTCGTCCATTGGGCTGCAGGGCGAGAAAATATCCAAAATAGTCGCGTATGCCTTCATGGTCAGTACGAACCTGGTTGGAAACTGTCGGTAACAAAACCGCATCATTTGCATAATGTGCAGCTACCGCGGTTGCATCGCCAGTTTGCAAAGCATTATTCCAACGGTCAAACAAGTATTCGATTTCTGCTTCAGTTGCCTGAATGTCTTTTACTTCAGGCTCTGGTGCACAGGCCATCAGCATTAAGCCCAATGCTAGAGTAAAGGTCAGTTTGTGGTGTGGTTTAGATAAAAAAATACTTTTTGTCATAATGATCCTCCTTTGAAAAGCACGTATTATTTACAACAGCATGAGGTGAAATAATAGGCATTCACTATCGAAGATACTCCAAAATGTCATTTAATGTTCTGAGCTTTTATTTCAGCAAATAATTCTATGGATTAACCCTTGCTTAATCTAATAAAGAATCATGCAAAATTTAGATAGAACGGGGTGAAAAATATTGGTTTTCAGTAAATTATAAGGGCTCATGATGCAGGCACATTATTTTCAGCAAGTACCGTTTGAAGGTTTAGGCAGTATTGAAGCTTGGTTTCATAATCATGGCTATCAAATCAATGCTACCCGGTTTTATCAACAAGCTAATTTGCCAGATATTAATGATGTGGATTTTCTGGTGGTCATGGGCGGGCCAATGAGCGTGAATGATGAAGCTCAGTATCCTTGGTTAGCAGCAGAAAAGCAGTTTATTCGGCAATTTATAGAGACCGGTAAACCTGTTCTGGGAATTTGTCTCGGTGCACAATTGATCGCCAGCGCGATGGGCGCCAAAGTCTATCCCAATAATGAAAAAGAAATCGGCTGGTGGCCTATTCAGGCGGTGGCAAACAATAATGCAGCTGCTTTCACTTTTCCAGAAATGTCCACGGTGTTTCACTGGCACGGCGAAACCTTTGATTTACCGGAGAATAGCCTGCGACTGGCAAAAAGTTTTGGCTGTGATAATCAGGCATTTCAATTGGGACAATCAGTCATTGGTTTGCAATTTCATTTAGAAACCACCGAAGCCTCTGCACAGGCCATTATTGAAAACTGTGCCGATGAATTGGTGCCGGCACCTTATGTGCAAGCAGAGAATGAAATATTGTCTGCCGATCTGCAAAAATATCAAAACATCCATCAGCTAATGAATTCAGTATTGGATTACCTTGATAATGCACAGCAACGATAGTAGTGACTTATGGATATGACACATCATCAACTCGAACGTTATCTGCATAAACACATTCCTTTGTCGGCGGCCATGCAGGTAAGTGTGCAGAACATGACTACAAAATCATTAACCCTGCAGGCACCGCTGGCCCCCAATATTAACCATCAGGAAACGGTATTTGGTGGCAGTGCATCAACATTGGCAATTCTGTCAGCCTGGTCGTTATTACATACCCGTTTGGCGGGGGAGGGGATTGCTTCCCGGCTGGTGATTCAGCGAAATGAGATAGCCTACCTCAAACCTATGACCGGAGACTTTACTGCTACGGCGGCGCTAGCGGATGAAAATGATTGGGCAAGGTTCCTTAAAATGTTACGACGTAAAGGAAAAGCCCGTATTCGCGTGGCAGCAGTTTTGTATTCCGGTCAACTGCTGGCAGGTAAGTTTTCAGGGGAATATGTGGCGCTATACGACGAGCAGTAAATTATTCAATTGGAGTTGGATCAGATTGGAGTTATTGATTTACGCTCGCCACGATCAACCCAATCACCAACAGCACTATTATCCCGCTGAGAATTTTTGTTTTTTTACCAGGCGTTTTTCTGAGTTTAATCGTCGAAGTATGAGTTTGTGTTTTTACTGCTCCTCCACGGCTAATATTGATGGCTCTGGTTTTACCATCGGCTGTGGTTTCAATGTCAAAATCAAGCACTTCACCAACTTTGGGACGAGGACTGCTGGAGGGAAAGGCTGAAATATGAACAAATACTTGCTGTTGATTATGCTCACAAAGGATGAATCCAAAACCTCTGTCATCTTTCCATTTGATTAACTTTCCATGCATTTTCATTCAATCTTAATCAAAATTATAACTTGTCAACATAACAAAGCCAGACGCTTTAAGGAAGTTTAATAACGTTCGCCAGCAGAGTTTTATTGATTGCTGACAAGCGTATTCATCGTTAATGCAGGTTAGAACCATCGAGTTTGCCGTTGCCTGGAACAACGATGCCTTGCAGACTGGAAGTTGTTTGGCTGTCTTCTTGCTGCACCACGCTAAATGAACCATCGGTTTTCAAAACCACGGCTTTAATTTGTTCGAATGTTTGTCTACCCGCGGAGCGTAAAGCTGAATGAATTTCATCTTCAGTGACTCGTGCACGTTTCAACGCCGACGGTAACAGTTTTCCCTCATAGACCAGCAATGCAGGTTCACCGGTGACAATTTTTCGTACCCAGGGCATTCTGACACTATCTTTCATCTCCGCCTCTGTTGTGAGCTGAAAAAAGTGTCAATCAAGGCACGAGGAGCGCCTTTTAGTTATTCTAAATAAGCAACGAGCAACGCAGAGTGGCGCTTTTTCAGTCACAACCCGCAGGGCTGGGGCTATTTTTCCGCCCTACGGCGCTGGAAATGACTTATGTAGAACAACTACATCGCATCCATTTCCGCCTTGTAGGACGAAAAAATAGCCGCCAGCAGTGGTGGATATGAAAGATAAACAAGCCCTAGACCAGGTCACCAGATATTGCATGCCGATCAGCAAAGCAAAAGCCAGGGCCCCCTCTGCCAATGCTACATCTCGATTAAGTAAAATAGTCGCCAGCGTAGAACCCAAAGCAACAGTCACAACCATATCAAACGCATTCATTTTGGATAAGATTCGCCTGCCTGAAATCCGCAATAACATTACCAGACTGACGTATGCCAGCACCCCGATAATCAAAGTGCGAAACAAGGTTTCCAATTATCAAAAAATATCTGGCTCATTTGTTTCTCCTGCTTATCCAACTCGCCAAACGTTTTCAATTGAAAGGTTAAATCAGGCCGATCTTCTGTCAATTATGCTTGATTTAATACTGTGAGCTAACGATGGACATGGGCTAATGCTCTTTACGGCATTCATGACTGCTGTTTAACAGGCAATTTTCAGCTTCCATCACTGACTCGATTTGAATGGTGGAATGTACGATCCCAAAATGATCATGCAAATGGTTTTGCAACTGATAGAGTAAGACAGTATTCAGATCGGACTCATCAACGACCAGATGAACGGTCAACGCTGTTTCATTGGTGCTCAAAGGCCAGACATGCAGGTCATGAAAGTGTCTAACCTGTTCTAAGCTTAACAAATAATGCTGGATCTTTTTAATATCGATATTGGCCGGTACGGCATCCATCGCATAATTGAGAGATTCATTTAATAATCGCCAGGTTCCTACCAGAATAACAGCAACAATAAGCAGGCTGACCACAGGATCAATCCATAACCAACCCTTGAACAAAATAAACAGCCCAGCAACGACGACACCTAGTGAGACAGCTGCATCGGCAGCCATATGCAGGAAAGCCCCGCGAATATTCAAATCCTGTTTTTGCCCTTTAAAAAACAATAGTGCCGTGATGGTATTAATGACCACACCAATGCTGGCCACGATAATGACCGTCATACCCTCAACCGGCTGGGGATTCAGCATCCTGTTGATAGATTCCCAGGCGATACCACCAAGGGCAATCAATAACATGACAGAACTGATCAACGCCGCCATTACGGTCGCTTTGCGAAATCCATAAGTGCGTTTTTCTGTAGCAGCCTTTTTCGCCAGAATACTGGCTCCCCAGGCCAGTAACAGACTGACAACATCACTCAGGTTATGCCCTGCATCTGCCAGCAAAGCCATCGAACCTGACAGAATGCCGTAACTTGCCTCAATAATGACAAATATAATATTCAGGCTGATGCCAATGGCAAATGCTCGATTGTAATTAGTGGCTCCATGATGATGGGGGTGACTATGTGCCATCAATTGTCCTGATAATGAGAAAAAGTATGTGTGCGTCGTTTCTGAATAATAAATGACAACCGGTGTGTCTTGATGCTGTGTTGGAAATAGTGACGGTATCTGGTAGTGAGCAAGCAGATTAACCAATCAGACTGTGATAAAGCGGAATGCCAACAAGCACATTAAATGGAAAGGTCAGCCCTAAAGCCGCCAGCATGGCCAAACCAATATCGGCTTGTGGAATAGCCGAGCGAACGGCGACCGGAGCAGCAATATAAGATGCACTGGCGGTTAAGCTTGCCAGAATCAAGACAGAACCATCTGGCAATCCAAGCAATTTACCGACAAACAACCCAGCCAACGCTAATATACTGGGTGCAACAATAGCAAATATTACGACAGGAATTTTATCGCGTGATAATTTACTCAGTGCTTCAGCGGCGACCAGACCCATTTCCAAGAGAAACAATGCGAGCACACCCATAAATGCTCCGGTGTACAAATCGGTTACCCCAGCTCCTTGTCTTGGGCCATACATCCAGCCAATCAACACCCCACCAACCAGTAATATAACGCCTCGGTTGGTTAATGCTTCATGCAGGATACTCAACATGCCTCCAGATGCGGCTTGTTTTACCCCACTGAAATGCCGGTAAAGCATTAAGCCGATAACAATGGCAGGTAATTCCAATAGCACCAGATAAAGCGTTACCTGTCCACCGATAACCAATTGGTGGGTTTCAGCATAAGCGAGTGCCACAGCAAATGTACCAGCACTAACCGAGCCGTAATGTGCAGCAAAGCTGGCACTATCAGCCAGGTTTAATCGAACAATTTTTAACAGTAATGGGAATAAAATAAGCGGGATTAAAAAGCCCAAAAAAGCGACAGATAGAAGCTCTGGCAACAGGTTCCAGCCCATATTGCCATGTAATGCCATGCCTCCTTTGAGGCCGATAGTCAGCATTAATAACAGACTCAAAACATCGTATGCCGCTTTGGGAATCGCCAGATCAGATTTCACCAGGCCTCCGACCAAGCCAAGCAGGAAAAACATAACAACGATATCAGGCACGGGCACTCCTTGATGTTATACAACAAATAAGAAACGGCATTGTAACGATATTACTGGATTTAGCCGAGCACTTGTTTGCGGCAACGGCAATCATGAGAGTCTGATTTAAAAATCAAACCCTGCGATTAAGGGGGCATGATCCGACAGCATTTTCCATGAAGAATGCGGAGGACATTCACAAAATGTAGGTTCGAGGCCACGATAATAAATGCGATCCATCTTAAGAATCGGCATCCAAGATGGCCAGGTTCTGGCATGTCTTTTATGCAGCGTTCGAAAAGCTTCTTTCAATTCTAATCGTTGGGTGAAATGTTTTTCAGCCTGACCATTCCAATCATTAAAATCACCAGCAACAACCAGCGGGGCATCATGTGGAACGTGTTCATCAATTCGTTCACACAGAGTTTGTAGCTGGCGTTTACGTTCGGTTCCTGTTAGACCCAGATGCAGGCAGACAATATGTAATTCTTGTTGGGTATCGGGAAAATGAATAACACCATGCAACAAACTACGGCTGGCCCAGGAGTAGGGGGAAACATTGATGTTTTCCCAGCTTTGCAACGCATATTTGCTGAGAATGGCATTACCATGATGGCCAACGCTATAAACGGCGTTTTTGGCATAAGCAAAATGTGGCCATATATCTTCGGCAATAAAATCACAATGAGGGCAGTCAGGCCAATGCTGATGCTTTTGTTGATGGCCTGAGTGCTCTCCCTGAATTTCCTGTAATAGCATAATATCAGCATCCGCTTCACGCAGCGCTTCCCGTATTTCATGCAGAATGAACTGGCGATTGCCGGTATTAAAGCCCTTATGCAGGTTGTACGTCAGGATTCTAAGTGATTGTTTGGTCATTCCATCTCTGAAAATAGCTTAAAACAATACAGTAACATCTCTTATGGGTAGAAAATATGACCTATATTTACGCCTGTAAATCATAGCCCAAAAAAATGCCGCTTCAACTAAAACTGATGCTATATAACGGGGCGTGCGTAAAAACGTTCTCTGAATCAAGGTTGTACCTCGGAAAGATCTTCCAAATCTTTTTTGCAGCCTCACTGCAGCATATTTCGATCACCCCTCTGATATTGAGTTCTCCAAAAATATGACTGGCCAGAATAGTCCATACGGACAGTAACTATAGTTCGATAGGAGGGTGCTCCAAAATGTATATAAAAAGTAAACTAAACAAACTTTGTACAACCTGAATACGTTATTAATGGAAAAGATCAATTGAAAAGCCGGAATGAGCATAAACCATTAATACCCTCTATATTTCGTCAAGCTTTGCAGTATCGAATGGGTTTTGCCAAGTGGTTATGGTTATATAGCTGTATCGTAATTATTTTAATCACTGCAATTTCAATTATTTCATGGAACGGACTAAGCAGCCTTTATAACAGTATTTATGATCAGTCTGATATACAAAATAATAAAGCCATAAAAATCACAAAAATATCCCAGTTATTAAATGAAAACTACAGTTTGGCGATATCATTAAACCAGCCTAGTCAACAGCGAGTTCTTCCTTATGACTTGGTGGAAAATAAGAATATAATAAGTAAAATAAAAAGAAATATAAATGAGATCACAAGAAGTACTGAAAGCCTATTAAAAATAAGCCAAAATGAAGTTGAAATAAATCTTATAAATGAATTTCAAAAACGTCGAAAGGAATGGCTTAAAATATTACTATTAAGCCAGCGACAAGATAAAGCACATATCACAGATAATGAGTTTGGCATACTTCAGGATAATATTAGAAAAAATGCAACAGCAACAGTAGAATCACTGTATAGAATACGTGAACTTAATGACAATAAAGCTGCAGAATTATTGTTACAAGTTGATAAGAATTATAAAAATACGTTAATAACGCTATCAACTGCTATCTTGATATGTATTATCGCAGCAAGTTTATTTTCGATCAGCACTATTAACTATATAAGAACAGTTGTCAAAAGAGTGATCAGGTTTGCTGAAACTATGAGCTATGGCGACTGGAGCAACCCCATAAACAACATTAATGAACCGGGTGAAATAGGAATATTATTAACACACTTAGAGCAGATGAGGGGGCGTTTACATAGCTTATTTACACAGAATAAGCAGGTCGAAAATAAAGCTACAAAACTCTTACTGGCTGTCAATCAAAGTAATAGTACTGTTTTGATGACAGACCTCAGCACAAAAATTATTTATGTTAACGAAGCATTCACTCAGACAACAGGTTATAAAGCGGAAGAAGTTATCGGAAGGACGCCGAAGATTTTACAGTCAAACAAAACCCCTGAAGAAGTGTATAAAGATTTATGGAAAAACCTGCGCCAAGGCATTACCTGGACAGGCGAGCTTATTAACCGATGCAAAGACGGAACTCTAATTACTGAGGTCGTCAAGATATCTCCGATAAAAAATATATCAGGAGAAACTGAAGGTTACATGGCAGTAAAAGATAATATCACTGAACTTAAAAAGGCCCACCAACATATAGAGAAAATGGCATATAGTGATGCTTTGACAGATCTTCCAAACCGACACAGGTTTATCAGAGAATTAAAAACATTGCTAAACAAGGGCAATAATTCTTTTAGTATTTTATTTATTGATCTTAATAACTTCAAACAGATTAATGATAGTAAAGGCCATAATGTTGGCGATAGCATATTAAAAACCATCAGCCAAAGATTAAGTGATTGCTGTAAAAATCAGTTTTTATTGGCCCGTGTCGGTGGTGATGAATTTGTAATTATCAGTCTTTTTATTGAAGAGTTTATGATAAAAAGACTTGTAAATAATCTACATCGCACATTATCAATGCCAATATATATTGATGACTATCAATATATATTGGGTGCTTCAATAGGCATATCAAACTTCCCTGAACATGGAAAAACTTCTCAGGATATTCTGCGTAGGGCAGATATTGCAATGTACCAATCTAAAATAAAAAATCTTCCCTACTGCATTTACAATAAAGAGATGGAATCACAGATTCAGAGAGAGCTGTTGATACTGCAACGATTTGAGCTGGCACTATCTACTTCTGAAGGGCTTAACATACACCTTCAACCACAGTTTTCACTTAAAGATAAAGCACTTATTGGTGCCGAAGTATTGCTTAGATGGCATGACAATATATTAGGAAATGTTTCTCCAGGAGAGTTTATCAAGATTGCTGAAAATTCAGGTTTAATCTTTAAACTTGATAAATGGGTTATAGAGCACACTCTTGACTATCTAAGTGAATGTAGAAGTGTTGCAATATTTAGCGGCAGAATTGCTATAAATATTTCTTCACAAACGCTGGAAAACCCCATATTTTCAAGCTGGATGAAAAACAGGATTAAAAACACTAAGGTTGATTCAAAATATATTGAACTGGAAATAACTGAAACTGGCCTTATGAATGATCCTGACAAGGCCTTGCAGAATATTATTAAATTAAAATCATTTGGTATTTCTGTATCGATTGATGATTTTGGAACAGGCTATTCATCACTTGCCTATTTAAGAAGATTCAATGCAGATAAACTAAAAATTGATAAAAGCTTTATTGATCACATTCATACATCTAAAACTGACCAATCTATCGTTTTGGCCACAATCGATCTCGCACATAGTCTTGGCATGAAAGCACTGGCTGAAGGAATAGAAAATGAAGATCAGGAGCAGATACTGGTGGAACTCGGCTGTGACTTTGCACAAGGGTATTATTACGCCAAACCAATGCCAAAAAAAGAGTTTACTGACCATTATTTAATAAACAACGAAATTATACATACTCAATAATAAAGGATCTTATCATGCGTTTCGCTGTTTCACTTATGAGTAAATTGTCCTATCCAAAAAAGATGGCAGTTATCGCAGCAATTTTTTTATTCCCGCTGACCATTACATTTGTTAGTTTGGTAAACAGTCTTAACTCAGGTATTAACGCGAGCATACTAGAACAAAGAGGATTAAAGTACATAGATACCGTTCGGCCATTATATCAAAAACTGGCTCAACATCGTGGGCTTATAAATACCTATCATAGCGGTCAAATTAATTTAGAATCCGACATCATCAATTTACGAGAACAAATATCAGCTCAAATTAATACTATTGAAAAAAATAACAGTGAATTGGGCACTGAGCTGAACATTAATACACTTTGGAGTGAAATTAAAAACAATTGGACACAAATAGAATCAAATTCTTTTAGTTCACCAGCAGGAAATATATTTCAAGAACACACTCTTCTTATTGCAAAAATAAATAATCTATTCGAGCTTGTCAGTGAACATTCTGGACTGGTTCTCGATCCAGAGCTTGATTCTTCTTTTATTATCGAGGCATTGGTTTATCGGCTTCCTAAAGTAACGGAAAATTTAGGGCAGATGCGCGGTTTAGCCTCTGGTCTCGCTTCTAAGCGACAGATTAGCCAAGATGAAAAAACACAGTTAATTACTTTTTTTAGCAATATTCTAAGTGATTCTGAATCAGCTGATAAGGCTCTTAATCGTGCATCATATGAAAAACCAGAACTTGAATCTGTTTTGGACACTTTTCTTGAAAATAGAATCGCAGCTTTCAATAATTTTATTAATATAATCAATGAAGAATTTTTGAGTAATGACTTTCTTACTGTCAACTCCAAAGAAGTCTTCGAGTCCGGTACGCAAGCCATTGCAGCCAATTATAAGTTATATGATGCTCTGGTCCCTGTTCTCGATACACTTTTACAGGAGCGTATCGATCGCCTGAAATCGGAACGCACAATGCTCATTCTTATCATTATCGCGGCATTATCCATTTCAATTTACCTGTTTATCGGCTTTTATCGCTCGACCATTGAGGTCATTCAAAACTTGGTTCTGGCTACTGATCAGATTGCAAATGGTGATCTGACTATTGAAGTCCAATCAAGCACACAGGATGAATCTCGCCAAATCGTTGATGCCCTTAATAAAATGACCAAACACTTGAATGGCATGGTCAATCAGTTACGTAATAACGCCTCATTATTAGCTACTGCTTCTGAAGAATTATCGTCAACTACCAGTCAAGCTAAAACAAATTCACTTGAACAACAAAACCAATCAGAGCAAATCGCCACGGCGATGACCGAAATGTCAAGTACGGTCAAGGAAATCGCAAAAAATGCCGAGATGCTGGCAGCCGAGGTTAAGAACGCTACAAATGACGGCCTTTCCAGCCAGAAAGTTATTGATGACTCCATTCGTTCGATTAATAAACTTGCTGATGGCGTCGGTAATGCTGTCATTGCGATGCAGGAACTGACACAAAGTAGTCAAGAAATCGGTTCAGTATTGACTGTTATAAAAGGTGTGGCCGAACAGACTAACCTGTTGGCATTAAATGCTGCTATCGAAGCCGCTCGAGCGGGTGAGCATGGGCGTGGCTTTGCTGTTGTTGCTGACGAAGTCCGCGTATTAGCTACACGCACTCAGGACTCTGCCAAACAAATTGAAGCCATGATAGAAAACCTGCAACAACACACAAAACAAGCAGCTGATGTTATGTTAATTGAAAAAGATAATGCACAGTATGTTTCCCAGTGTACCGAATCTGCCACCCAGTCCATGCACAATATCGTTGAATCCATGACCCAGATTTCTGATATGAGTACCCATGTTGCCAGTGCCGCAGAGGAGCAAGGGTTGGTATCTGAAGAAATCAATCGAAATGTTACCTATGTGCATGATTTATCATCCGAAAATCTTATGGGGGCAGAACAGATCGCTCTCGCCACTAATGAGCTGGCAAAACTGGCATCGGAAATGGAAAATATTGTTCAACGTTTCAAAGTCTGATTATGACCAACTGCAAAGAGCTGTCGGAACTCAACTCTTAGACCACATCAAATAAACAATTTTGCTCTGAATAATAGACCATGTGGATAAAACGCAAATCAAGGGAGAAACCACATCTGATAAGCTGTGTCCTTCTCGAGTTTTTAGCCCCTAGATCTGTTGATCTTTCATCTCCAGCAGTTTTATAAACAGGCCTCTGACAAGAGCTACAGCGTTGGTTTATGCATGCTCTCCACCCTTTTCATCATAGATTAATTTTAGTCATTTGATTTGGGTAGCCATCATGGGGCCGCAATAGGCAGATAGAATCTTAAAAAGTTGAACTTTACTAAATCTAAATAACTGATTTATCAAATTTTAAAGCTTTTTCAGAAAAGCACTCTTGATATCTGAGACGACCAACCCCATTTGTGAGCTATCGTTAAAACAGCCAGATGGAGGCAACAAAGTAATGGGCGTTGAAGCACATAAGGAAACAATGGGTTTCCAGACAGAAGTTAAACAACTTCTCAACCTGATGATTAACTCACTTTACAGCAACAAAGAGATCTTTCTGCGTGAGCTGATTTCCAATGCGGCCGATGCTGCTGACAAGTTGCGTTTTGAAGCGCTATCTGATGATGCATTATACGAAGAAGATGGTGATCTGAATATTCGTGTCGATTTTGATAAAGAAGCTCGTACCATCACCATCACTGATAACGGTATTGGTATGACCCGTGAGGAAGTCATCAATAATATCGGCACCATTGCTCGTAGTGGTACCAAAGCATTTTTTGGTCAGTTAACCGGTGATCAGGCTAAAGACTCACAACTGATCGGCCAGTTTGGTGTGGGGTTCTACTCTGCATTTATCGTGGCGGATAAAGTCACCCTGAAAACTCGCCGTGCTGGTACCACTAAAGAACACGGTGTGTTGTGGGAATCGGCTGGTGAAGGTGAGTTCAATATTGAAACCATCGAAAAAGCCACCCGCGGTACCGAAGTCATCCTGCATTTACGTGAGGATGAAGATGAGTTTCTCAATGGCTGGCGTCTGCGTAATGTGATCCGTAAATATTCTGATCACATCAATCTGCCTATCATCATGCAAAAAGAGCCAGTGCCAGACGAAGAAGGCAACATCGATGAAAGCATCATCGAAGATGAAACCGTCAATAAAGCCACAGCCTTATGGACGTTATCCAAAAACGATATCACTGATGAGCAATACAAAGAGTTCTACAAGCAAATTGCTCACGACTTTCAGGACCCATTGAGCTGGAGCCATAACAAAGTCGAAGGCAACACCGAATACACCTCACTGCTGTATATCCCATCCAAAGCACCGTTTGATCTGTGGGATCGTGATCGCATGCACGGCATCAAGTTGTATGTGAAACGCGTGTTTATCATGGAAGACAGCGAACAACTGATGCCTCGTTATCTGCGCTTTATCCGTGGTGTGATTGATACCAACGATCTGCCATTGAATGTGTCGCGTGAAATCCTGCAAAGCAGCAAAGTCATTGATACCATCCGTGCTGCTTCAGTGAAGAAAATTCTCTCTGAACTGAACAAAATGGCCAATAACGAACCTGAACAATATGCTGAATTCTGGAAAGAATTCGGTCAGGTGATCAAAGAAGGTCCAGGCGAAGACTTTGCCAACAAAGAAGCGTTGGCCAAATTACTGCGCTTTGCCAGCACTGAAACCGGTAATGCTGATCAAACCGTTTCATTGGAAGATTATGTCAGCCGGATGAAAGACAAGCAGGACAAAATCTTTTACATCACTGCCGAAAGCTATGCCGCGGCGAAAAACAGTCCGCATCTCGAAGTATTCCGTAAGAAAGGCATTGAAGTCCTGTTGCTCACCGACCGCGTCGATGAATGGCTGGTCAATTCTCTGACAGACTTTGATGGCAAACACCTGCAATCCGTTGCTAAAGGCGATCTGGATCTGGGTGAGCTGGAAGACGAAGCAGAAAAAAAAGCGCACGAAGAAGTCGAGAAAAACTTCGAAGATCTGGTTGATCGGGTCAAGAAAACGCTGGATGAGAAGGTCAAGGATGTTCGCATTACTCATCGTTTGACCGATTCACCGGCCTGTCTGGTAGCCGACCATTACGATATGAGCGGAAATCTGGAACGCATGCTAAAAGCGGCAGGCCAACAGGTTTCAGCCAGCAAACCGATTCTGGAACTCAATCCGGAACATCCAATGGTCGCCAAATTGAAAGACGAACAGAACGATGAACAGTTTAGTGACTGGACATCTATCCTGTTTGATCAGGCCTTGTTGGCCGAGGGTGGACAGCTGGACGATCCAGCCAGCTTCGTCAAAAAACTGAACGCGATGTTATTACAACGCGCCTAAACTGAAATCAGCCCATTACTCGGTTTGTAAGAGTAATGGGCTTTTTCATTTCAGTCTTTTTTCATGTTTATTGTTCAGGAAATAAACCTGGCATCCAACGACCGGCCAACGTGGCTGGAAAAGCTATGCGTAAAGGAGCTCGCGAACTCTCAGATTTTAAGGCACCAGATTCGATAAGTGCTGCGGTGACCCGCCGGGCTGACCGATCGCTAACCCCCAATATTTCAGAGACTTCTCCACGTTCCAGTTCCCCTCGATAGAGAATTTCTCGTAGAATTGAATCTGATTTAGGTGCAAGTCGCCCTCCCCGCATTTCCTCCTCTGCCCACAGCACAATGCGATCTTTTAATCTCTCAGGTTTCATCAGATTCTTCATGAATTGAATCTGATCGATACAGATCTGCAGAAAGAATTTAGTAAAAGCGGCTAGTGCCGCTTCACTCAATGTACCGCGTCCATCAAGATCACCATCTCTTGTTGCGTCGCAAGCTTGTAGATGTCTTTTATACTCTGATTCCTTGCGAGCGAGTCCTCTGGCAACAGACCATAATCCAGTTGTGTTTAATGAATTACATAGCATGGCATAAGACATTAGTCGTGCTGTTCTTCCATTTCCATCAATAAAAGGGTGAATCCACAGTAATCGGTGGTGGGCATATCCAGCCGCGAGGATCGATTCAATTCGCCCAGCCGTGCTGTAAACCTCATCCATACGATTCATAAATCTGGATACCGCGCCTGGGCTAATAGCGATATGGTGACCGACTTTGACGTCTCTTTCCCTGAATACCCCAGGTGTGACAGGAATACGTTCGCCCGTTTCTGGCATTTCTACAAAAAGAAGCTCTGCAGGTAACTGCTCACAAAAACGACGATGAATTTCTTGGAGCATCATTGGGGATGTCGGCGCTTCAGTTAAGCCTTCTTCATCAATCCATTTCTGCACGGCGATATGTGCTTCTGCCTCAAACTGAAGATCTCGCTTTTCTGGATCAGAACTGTAATCACCTTTTAAGGCACGTTCAATATCAATGGGATGGGTAGGATGACCTTCAATTAAGTTACTGTAATAGCAGTTCATGGAACGGATCAGTTCTACCAAAGACGATGCGATTGACTCGGGCAAACTGCTACGGAAATCAGCTGCATGGGCAACTAGATCAACTGCAAGATCATTAAGTTCTTCTTTATAAGGAGAGCTTGCGCTAACCATTAAAGGTTCAAATAATCTGGTTGATTCATTGTTATCTCTGATCATTTCACTTGCCTGTATTTTGGCCGCTTTATATGCCGGTTTTTAATGCTTGTTTTTTTAAATATAACATGTACTTGGTATGTTTGTAAGATAATTAATGGCCGGTTAAATGGCCGGTTGGATTGTAAGGCAGAAGCTGAATCGTAATTTCCTGAAAGCCACACAATATTCTTATTAACCTGAGCTGCGCATAAGAAAAGAGGAACTAAAAGCCTGAGCCACGATCGAATCGTTTGACCAAAAACGAGAAACGAAAGGGCTCAAGTATGTACAATTTAGAGAAAATGTATTGCGAAGTCGATGATTTTTGCCAAAGATTTATCCCGGCCTGGCAACACCAGCAGATAGCAGCCGGAGATAAATGCCGGAACAAGCCTGGCAAGTTGTCGGAAAGTGAAGTCATCACTATTCTGATTTTATTTCACCAGCTCCGCTTCAGAGACTTCAAGACCTTTTATACACACTATGCCCGGAAGCACTTGAAGCAAGCTTTCCCCCAACTGGTTAGCTATACCCGCATGTTGAAACTGCTGCAAAGTGTGCTGGTTCCCCTGTGTGCCTTTATGACACAACGTTACGGCAAACCAACCGGCATCGCCTTTGTTGATTCAACCAAACTGGCGGTATGCCACAACATTCGCATTCCTCGGAACCGTGTCTTTAGCGGTGTTGCAGAGCGAGGCAAGGGCACCATGGGCTGGTTTTATGGCTTCAAGCTACACCTGTTAGTGAACGAACAAGGTGAAATACTTTCAGTAAAAATCACAACGGCCAATATTGATGACCGCAAGCCCATACCGGACATGGTCAAACAGCTATGGGGCACCTTGTATGGCGATAAAGGTTATCTGTCTCAAACACTTAAAGAGCCATTAGCCGAACAAGGCATTAAGCTGGTCACCGGCATTCGCAAGAATATGAAACCGCAACTGATGACGTTATGGGACCGGTTGATGTTGAGAAAACGCTATGTGATTGAAACAATATTTGACCAATTGAAGAATATTTCTCAAATCGAACACTCACGGCACCGCAGCCCTGTCAGCTTTATGGTCCACCTCATGGCTGGATTGGTGGCTTATACCTTCCAACCCAAGAAGCCTTCTATCAAGTTGAACAGGAATGAAAAGGGCGCGCTTATGCAGATCTGAGGTTTATTAGGAATTGATTAAGAATGATCAAGCAGTACTAACCTATTAATCACACCAAAATCCGTACCACTTGATAAAACCCTGGCAGCAACTCACAATCAACCTCTTGGATATAACACACTATAACCATCGCGAAGGACAGCGCTGATGAATATTACAAAAAAACAGCTTGATTCAGCTGTTAAACAACAGCTTATCTCCCAGGAACAAGCAGAAAAGCTATTCGATTTTTTCAAATCCCAACCATCGACTGGCCCCAGCTTTGACTTTACTCATGTGCTTTATTACATGGGCGCTCTGATTGCCATTGGTGCAATGACCTTATTTATGACTTTGGCATGGGAAAACTTTGGTGGCTGGGGGATCTTTTTTATCAGTCTGGCCTATGCGGGCGTGGGACTGAAGCTGGTGAATCGTTTTCAAGCAAAAGGCTTTGCCATTCCCGCAGGGATTTGTGCGACCTTTGTGGTGGCGCTGACGCCTCTGGCGATTTACGGGCTGCAGCAGGCAATGGGCTGGTGGCCGGATGATAGTGTGTATCGTGATTATCATCGTTATATCCAGTGGCATTGGTTATTTATGGAGCTGGGCACTTTGGCAGTGGGGGCAATTATTTTCTATCGCTACCGCTATCCTTTTTTACTGATGCCGATTGCGGTGACGTTGTGGTATCTGTCGATGGATATTGCGGCAATGATTGTCGGTGGCTACGCCAATTTTGAATTACGGGCATTGGTGTCGCTGTATTTTGGTCTGATAATTACGTTGTTTGCTTTCTGGGTGGATATGCGTGGCTACAAATCCGGCGATTATGCGTTCTGGTTATATTTATTTGGAGTTCTCGCTTTCTGGGGCGGGATGACGTCGCAATACTCGGACAGTGAGCTGGCGAAGTTTTTCTATTTCACCATCAATTTATTGATGATTGGTGCTGGTGTGGTGATTTCCCGCCGCGTATTCGTGGTATTTGGTGCGATGGGATCGGCGTTTTATCTTGGGCATCTGGCCAATGTCGTTTTCAAGGATAGTTTGCTGTTTCCAGTTGCCCTGACGGCTATCGGTCTTGGGCTTATCTATCTCGGTGTTTTGTGGCAGAAACACGAACAACAAATCAGTGAGCGTATTCAAGCATATTTACCAACCGCCCTGAGGGATTTTTTAGTCAACAGAGGCCGTTGACGATTTATGGCTTGATCTTCTCAGCCTTAAACCCCACTTGTTAGCAGATACGTTAAAATGTTGCTATCATCCGGCAGCTTTATTTGCCACATAACCACCCGCTATTGAAGCAGTGTGAGGATTCATCATGCAAGACGACGCCATTCAGGCCGATCATTTACAACGTTTTATTTTTGATAACGCTGCCATTCGTGGTGAATGGGTGCAACTTAAAAAAACTTGGCAAACCGTTAAAGTCCAACGTGAATATCCACCTGCAGTGGCTGGTTTGTTAGGAGAAATGTTGGCGGCAGCGGCGCTATTGGCAGAAACCGTTAAAATGTCTGGCCGTCTGGTATTGCAATGCCGGTCAGATGGGCCGGTATCATTATTAATGGTGGAATGCACCAGTGAGCATACTCTTCGTGGTTTAGCCAACTGGGATGGCGACATTGCCGAAGACGCCACCATGCAGGAATTATTAGGTGAGGGTAACTTGGCGATCACCATTGAAAATATTGACGCTAAACAACCCTATCAAGGAATCGTCAATGTGCAGGGTGAAACCATTGCTGAAATGCTGGAAATGTATTTTGCCCAATCCGAGCAATTACAAACCCATATTTGGTTAGCCACAGACGAACAGACTGCTGGTGGTTTGATGTTGCAACAATTACCCGATCAAGATCCTGAACAACATGATGAAAACTGGACTCGAATCAACGTTCTTGCTGAAACGGTCACTCATGAAGAACTGTTAAAACTGGATGCAGTATCTTTATTATATCGATTGTTTCATGAGGAAATGGTACGTTTATTGAGTACAACGGTCTTAGAATTTTCCTGTACCTGTTCACGTCAGCGGGTGGCTGACACCATCAAATTACTCGGCAGGCAGGAAGCAGAAGATATTATTGCTGAGCGAGGTTTCGTTGAACTTGCCTGTGAATTTTGTAATACCCATTATCAGTTTGATCCAGTGGATGTAGCAGGCTTATTCAGTGACCCGCTAAACATTCAGAATGATTCAGACACTCTTCATTAAACTGGAATAACCATGTCACATATTATCATTATCGGAGCAAGCACCGGTGGTTTGCCTGCTGCTTTTGAATGCCGGGCGGCTCTCGGCAAATCACACCGTATCAGTGTGGTGTCCAATACCCCAATTTTTCATTTTGTTCCCAGTAATCCCTGGGTTGCCGTTGGCTGGCGTAAGCGCGAAGATATCAGCTTTGAATTGGCATCGGTATTATCCGACAAAAACATCGATTTCTATGCATCCGGGGTAACAAAAATAAAGCCGGAAGCCAATCAGCTCCTGCTTGGCGATAACAGCATCCTAAACTACGACTATCTGATTGTCGCGACTGGACCTAAACTGGCTTTTGATGAAATCGAAGGTTTTGGTCCAACTGCTCACACCCATTCCATCTGTACCGTGGATCATGCTGAAGACAGTTACCATGCCTGGCGTCAATTTCTGAAAAAGCCTGGCCCGATAGTCGTGGGAGCCGCCCAAGGTGCTTCCTGTTTTGGCCCAGCCTATGAATTTGCCTTTATTATGAACCGTGCATTGCGTAAGGCCAAAATACGTGATCGGGTACCGATGACCTTCATTACCCCTGAACCCTTTATTGGTCATATGGGGTTAGGTGGGGTGGGTGATTCAAAAGGATTGCTTGAATCAGAGCTTCGCAAGAATGATATCAAGTGGATCACTAATGCCCGAGTCAAATCCATTAGCAAAGATACAATGTTGGTTGAACAGGTGGATGAGAATGCCGAGGCTATCAAAACACATCAACTGGCATTTGATTTCAGTATGTTGATTCCAGCGTTCAAAGGCGTGGATTGCGTTGCCGATTTGGGTGAAGAATTGGTCAATCCCCGAGGTTTTCTTAAAGTGGATGAATTCCAGCGTAATCCTGCTTACCCGAATATTTACGGTGTCGGAGTTTGTATTGCGATTCCACCAGTTGAAGCCACAGCTGTACCGGTAGGGGTGCCAAAAACCGGCTATATGATAGAAAGCATGGCTAAAGCAGCGGTTGCAAATATTAAGGCAGCAATTGAAGATCGCCCAATCGAAACACGAGCTAGTCTGAATGCTGTTTGTCTGGCCGATATGGGACACACTGGGGCTGCGTTTGTTGCCTTGCCACAAATTCCACCGCGTAATTTGGCCTGGATGAAAAAAGGTCGTTGGGTGCAATGGGCCAAAATCGCTTTTGAAAAATACTTTCTGTACCGGATGAAGCGTGGTCTTCCCGAATCTTATTATGAACGCTGTCTGTTGCGCTGTTTTGGGATCAGCAAAATAAAATAGCTTTATTTTGTGGTTGGGGTGTGGGTTTAATACGAGGGCTTGTTTATCTTTCATCTCCGCCTTGTAGGACGAAAAAATAGCCTCCAGCAGTGGTGGATATGAAAGATAAATAAGCCCTAATGCTTTAATGGAAGGGTTACGATATTAACGTGCACTTACATCAAAAACTGACTTACTGTGTTAATGAATGGCGTGACAATAATTATCCGTCGGAACAGTATCCTGCGATTGCCGAGATATTTTCACATGCCTATCTTGATGCCGAATCAAAACAATACCGATTTTTGCGTCATGCTCAGATAGTGGCTTTGGAAACCTACTGGTATCTTCGGATTGTACTGGAGACACCGACCATTCCGGAACTTTATGAAAAGCTTTATCCAAAATTAGCTGACAGGCTCAATGCCATGGGTATTTCAGCAAAGCTTTTTGAAGAAGCAGACTATGATTACGATGCATTATTGGACAGAGTCAGAACGGATAATAAATTCGTCCGTGAGCATCATCTGGAGAGTCTCCGGGAAACGTTGAATCTCAATTATTCCAGTTATATTCTCGCCTTGGCTATGGGCGCTGGAAAAACCATATTAATGGGCACGATAGCCGCAACAGAATTTGCCATGGCCCAAGAATATCCAGACGGCCCATTTGTTCAAAATGCATTGATATTTGCCCCGGGTAAAACGATTATTGAATCGTTGCGTGAGATTGCCGATATCCCCTTTGATCGCATTCTGCCAGAACGCATGAATAAACTGTTTGCTGCAACGTTAAAGCTGACGTTTACGCGTGATGGGGATAAAGAGCTTTCCGGTGTGGTTTGGGGAAGCCGCTTTAATATCGTTGTCACCAACACGGAAAAAATCCGAATTCAAAAAAATTCTGCTCGCGGCGCAAAAAAAGCGCAATTTTCGCTTCCCTTTAATGGCGTTGAGGATCACGATGCTGAAATTGCCAACCTTCGTTTACAGGCCATAGCTTCTCTGCCACATCTCGCGATCTTTTCGGATGAAGCACACCATACCTATGGCCAGAAATTACTGGGGAAATGGCAAAAAAACAAAGACAGTGGTGAAATGGAATTTGTTGAGCAAGGGATCAAAAAAGTCCGTCGCACGGTCGACTATCTTGCTAAGGAAACCAATCTTCTCGTGGTCATTAATACGACCGGCACCCCATATTTTGAACGGCAACCGTTGCGTGACGTGGTGGTTTGGTATGGGTTGGGAGAAGGCATTCGAGATGGCATTCTTAAAGAAGTTGCCAACAATATTCAGGTGTTTGATCTTGATACCAACAACAGTGATGATCTCATCACGCGGATTATTCATGATTTTGTAGCGGATTACTGGTCAGTCACAACGGAAGAGGGTGCACCGGCCAGACTGGCACTGTACTTTCCGCAAACGGACAGCCTGGATGAATTAAAGCCGGCAGTGGAATCTGCTCTGGCTATAAAAGGCATTGATCCGACCACGGTGTTACCTGTCCACAGCAAATCACCTGAAGAAAATAAACGCGCTTTTTATCGTGTCGCTAACGATCCGCAATCGCCGCATCGTATTATTTTGCTGGTCAATATGGGCACAGAAGGCTGGAACTGCCCGAGCTTGTTCGCGACAGGGCTTATTCGACAGCTGAAAAGCAGTAACAACTTTGTATTACAGGCGGCCACGCGTTGTTTGCGACAGGTACCCGGTAACACAAAGCCGGCACGTATCTATCTCACCAAGGACAATCGCAAAATCCTTGAGAAACAATTACAGGAAACATACGGTACAACCATTCAGGAGTTACTGCACAATCAAACTGAACGGGTGGAAAAAGAGGTTAAATTAACCAAGTGGTCGATGCCGCCATTGTTATTGAAAAAGAAAATCCTGCGTTACCGACGCAAAAATGCGGCTCAGCAAAATGAAATGCTGGCTTTCAGACTGCCCGAGGTGAGTTATCAACCGAAAGCGACCATAGAAACCTGGACGATCGCTGAACCTAAATCTGGTACGACCCGGATGGCCAAGGTAGACAAGGACAGTGAATCGGTCTCATTGGAACCGGACTTTTTTGATCTGTATGCTGCCGCAACCATGTTGTCTGCAAACTATCATTTGCCACCGAATCGCGTGTTAGTTGCTTTACGTAAGATCTACGGACATGCTGGACGGATCCCTGAACACCACATCGAGCCATTATCACGCCAAATTGAGCATCAATGCTGCCAATATGAAGAAGATTGGCAAGAACTGGATGTTGCTCTGGCCCTGGTCAAACCTGAAGGTTTTGACCAGCAGTTAATCGACGGCGAACCCACTTATACTGCAAAAATAAGCTTTGCCAAACATCGCGAACATTTATACAAAATACCTGAAGATCTGCCGGATCATGAATTGGCACGACAGGTTTCGTTTCACTATGAAGGCTATAACTTTGATTCCGCCCCGGAAACGGAATATCTGCAACGTGTTATCGCGCTTATCGGCGAGCATCAGGACAATATTGAAGGCGTCTGGTTTACCGGCGGTCTGACTGACCCGAATAAAACCGATCTGTTTGCTGAATATCTGGGCGAAGATGGTCGCTGGCACCGTTATACCCCGGATTTTGTCATTCAACGTAAAGATGGCAAGCACCTTGTGGTTGAAGTGAAAAATGATCGCTTTAGTGCTGAAGTGCATACCGATTTAGCGCGTCATTCAAAAGGAGAAGAGGCGTTGAGTCAGGAGGGACGTAAAGCGGTCGCACTTAAACAATGGCAAGACCTCAATCCTGAAATACTGCATTATCAAGTAATTTTTGCTGATTCCGTTCTAGCCGTGGATGCCATGGACGAAACACGGGCATTTCTGCAAAACAACAGTTAACGTTAACGAACTGCTCATTTCTGCAAAATGAGCAGTTCATATGAAATATGGAATATCAAAACACACCCATATTTCTGTTATTGAAAATATGGGTGTAATATCAATCCCTAATTATTGTTTAGTGAAATATAGAGTGAAAAATGCAGCCATATTTCAGGGAAAGTCATGAGTCGTAGCGGCGTATATCGACAGACGCTGACAGGCTATAAGGCCTTTCACCCAACAGACTTACCACCTGAACCGCCACTCAGTTTGGACGGAGAGTTATCGTTACTACTGTCTGATGCAGACAGAGCCCTGGGCGCAATCAATACGATAGCGAGTGTGCTTCCCAGCCCCGAGCTTTTTGTGGCGATGTTTATTCAAAAGGAAGCCTTGCTCTCCTCACAGATAGAAGGAACCCAATCTTCGCTGACCGATGTATTAGGGGCAGATGAAGAACATATCCCCACTGTCGATGTTGGCGAGGTCGTCAATTACGTTAAAGCGATGCGTTATGGACTGCATAGATTGCAGCAGGATGAATTCCCCATGTCCTTGTGCCTCTTACGTGAAATTCATGATGTGTTAATGCAGGCAGTTCGTGGTGGCATGTCGACCTTAACACCTGGTGAGTTTCGTAGCGGACAAAACTGGATTGGCGGTGCTAACCTGAAAACAGCACGATTTATTCCACCGCCAGTGGAAGAAATGCAGGCGGCGCTGGATAAGCTTGAAAAGTACCTGTATCAGGAAAATGATTTACCCGTGTTGGTCCAGTGTGCGCTGATCCATTATCAGTTTGAAACGATTCATCCTTTCAATGATGGTAATGGCCGTCTGGGCCGGTTGCTGGTTACTTTCTTTCTGGTTTGGCGTGGCGTGCTGGAAGAACCGATGCTGTACTTGAGCGCCTATCTCAAAACGCACCAGCAGGAATACTATGATCGGTTGATGCAGGTTAGAAACAGCGGTAATTACGAAGCATGGGTGAAGTTTTTCCTGGAGGGGGTCATTACCGTTTCAGAGCAGGTGGTCAGCACCACCAAACGCTTGCAGCAACTTGAGCGTGATCATACCGACCGTTTGATCGCCGCCAATGCCGGGCAGGAAGGCATTCGTCTATTACGTTATTTAATGCAGCAACCTGTCGTCATGGTGAAAGACATCACCAAAGCACTGAAAATCAGTTACGGCAAAGCCAATAAATTGATTGCCACGTTTGAGTCGACAGGTTTGCTGCAACAGATAAATCACGGAAAACGCAACCGCCGATTTGCCTATAAAGACTATATCGATATTCTGGCTGAAGGCACAGAAATGACCATGGATGACACCGCTAATGGATAACAGACAACAATGAGCAACACTAACGACATCAAAATCAATAAAGCCAAAGGCCGGCCGATGCTCACCTGGGTGGGCAAACGCACCCTGGATAAAGTCACCCCCTACCCGGCGCAGAAAATTGAAGCATTCAATGTCACCTCGTCCTTATTGGGCGAAGGCTGGGGGCAAGGTGAAAGCTGGCAAAACTGGCCCGATAACGTTGATAAAGGCGGTTTACTGTTTCATGGTGATAATAAGGATGTGCTGGCACACCTGCTGGCCAATGGTTTTCGTGGTAAGGTCAAGCTGATTTATATCGACCCGCCATTTGATTCCGGCGCCGATTATGTGCGTAAAGTGCAACTGCGTGGCCAGGATGGCAGCACCAAGATTGAAGGTGAAGAATACACCTTGGGCGAACAAGTCCAGTACACCGATATCTGGGCTAATGATAATTATCTGCAGTTTATGTATGAGCGGTTGTTGATGTTGAAAGAATTGTTGTCAGAGGATGGAATACTCTGGTTACATTGTGATCATCATAAAAATTACTATTTAAGACTTCTTATAGAAGAGGTATTTGGTCCTGATAATTTTAAGAATGAAATTATCTGGGTAAGGTCAACAAATCCTAAAGGATCGCAACATGAATCTAGTAGTTTTGATATTTTTACTGACACCATTTTAGTTATAGGTAAAAGTAAAACTTCTAGGTTAAATGTTAATAGTATTAGGGTTCCACTATCTCAAGAAGAAATAATTGAAAAATATCATCGAAGGGATGAGAAAGGAATTTATTATGATGGACCAATAATTCGATCAGCATCAATGGGGGCAAGACCGAATTTAGTTTTTGAGTACAAAGGATATACTCCTCCACCATCTGGGTGGCGTGTAAAAAAAGAGAATCTAATAGAAATTGATAATAAAGGAAATTTAGGCTGGTCATCAAATGGAGCTCCATTTAGGAAATTGAGACCAGAAGAGGATAAGGGAAAGCCAATAGGTAATTTCTGGAATGATATCTCTCTCATAAATTCACAAGCAGAAGAACGTGTAGGTTACCCAACACAAAAGCCTATTCAATTGATTGAAAGAGTTATCAAAACAAGTACTTCGGACAAAGATATTGTTCTGGATTGTTTTTTAGGTTCTGGTACAACTGCTATTGCAGCCCAAAAACTCGGCCGACGTTGGATTGGCTGCGATATTAATAAAGGCGCGATCCAAACCACAGCCAAACGTTTGCAAAATGTGATGCGTGAGCAGGCGCAGACGTTGGATAAACAAAAACAGGGCAAGCTGATTGAGGAAGAGTCTGAAGCCGTTTTGCCTGCTCAACTGGCCTTTAGCAGCTGGCGGGTCAACGATTATGATTTGCAGATCCAACATAACGAAGCCGTGGCATTAGCCTGCGAGCATATCGGCATTACCCGCTCGCGATCTGATAGTTTCTTCGATGGCCGCTTGGGAAATCGTCTGGTCAAAATCATTCCGTTTAATCATCCACTGACGCCGCTGGATCTGGAAGATATTGATAAAGAACTGCAACGCCGCCCGGAAGAACAGCGGGATGTCACCGTGGTGTGTTTGGGGATGGAGTTGGCCGCCAAAGCCTGGGTCGAACAACACAACCGTAACCGACCGATTAACCGTTATCACATCATCGAACTGCGTACCGATGGTAAATACGGCGGCTTTATCAAACATGAACCCTTAATCGCCAGCATTGCGGTGAAACGTGATGGCGAGCAACTCGATATTGAAGTGGCCGATGTGTTTTCGCCCACAATTATGCAGCGACTGAATATGGAAGAAGGTTTATTCCGTGCCCATATAGATGATTGGCGGGCTGTGGTGGATTGCATCATGATCGATACCGACTACAACGGTGATGTGTTTAATGTGGCGTTATCGGACATTCCGGCAAAGAAGACCGATCTGGTCTCCGGTCATTACCAGTTGCCTGTCCCCGATAAACATGACGTGATCGTGGCTGTTAAGATTATTGATATGCTGGGAGAAGAAATCATTGTGACTGCCCAGCTATAAGGTCTGACATCAGGCCACTGGCTGGCGTTGGGTTGGTTAATGCATTAATTGCAGCAATGCGTTGCCATGCCCGAGTCGAGCGTTAGGGAGCGCGCCTTGTGAAAAAACGAGACAGCCAAAATCTGCTTTTACCGTTATTTGACGAAGAGGCAGACAGCACAAAAGGTTTGTTGGATAGCTGGCCAGATGGGCATCGTTTTCCGGTCAATGAGCAAGGGCACACCGTCGCCCAAACGGTAGAAGCCGATTTACGGGCATCTGATCAGCCCTTATTGATAACCGGATATGCTTCTCTGGATCGGTTAATTGATTTTGCCGCCAGTTGTGAAGCGTCATCCTGCATACGATTAGTGTTAGGTGCTGAGCCTTTTGATTCCCGGCGTGACAGCTTCGAACTGGGAAGCCATTCCTTTACCCGCGAAATAGAAAACTTCTGGCTGCAACGGGGCATTTCTCTGTTGTTAAGTGCCAAACTGATTATCTGCCTCGACAAACTTAAAACTGGACACTTACAGGCACGTTATCTGGCCGGTAACAAACGCCTGCATGCCAAAATATACCTTGCTGATGAAGCCGTCAGCATAGGTTCGAGCAACTTTACCTATCCTGGGTTTCAAGGACAGCACGAGGCCAATGTGCGTTTTGTGCGTAAAAAAGAATCGGCACGTTATCAGGAAGCGCGAAAGCTTGCCGAAAATTTCTGGCAATTGGGACGGGATTTTAATGACAGGCTGATCGCCTTGCTTGAGCGTTTATTGCAATTGGTGCCGTGGCCTGAAGCCTTGGCCAGAGCATCTGCCGAGTTGTTGGAAGGCGATTGGGCACGTGACTATCTGGAACGGGATAACCTGAATGATATTGAGAAGCTTTGGCCATCACAACGCAAAGGTATTGCCCAGTCACTCTACATTCTCGATAACCATGGCAGTGTGTTAGTGGCGGATGCCACCGGTGCTGGAAAAACCCGAATGGGGGTGAATCTGATTGGGGCGGTTCGCGATCATATTGTCCGTAGCAACCGCCTGAGGCAGGGTATGGCAGTGATGATCAGCCCGCCAACCGTTAAGGAAAGCTGGGAACGGGAAGCGACGCAAAGTTCAACACCATTGCGGGTACATTCGCATGGCGAACTCAGTCATTCACGCAGTCGATCACATGATCATACGATTGAATCGCTCAGAAGATCACAGATTTTATGCGTGGACGAAGGACATAATTTTTTGAATATGGGCTCGGCCAGAACCCAGCAAGTGCTCCGGAATATGGCCGATCATGTGATACTTTTCACTGCAACCCCCATCAATAAAAGTGCGTCAGATCTGTTAAGAATCGCCAATATGCTGGGGGCTGATAACTTGGATGACAAGACGGTAGACGCCTTCAGGCAAATGCTTGGTGCGAAAAAACTCAGCCGTTCTTTGACCGACTCCGAAATTGAAATGCTGAGAACAGCAATCAGAAAATTTACGGTACGCCGGACCAAAAGCCAGTTAAACCAAATGGTGGATATGGAGCCGGAAAAATATCGTGATCATATGGGAAAAACCTGTCGCTATCCGAAACATCAAGCGCAACTCTATCAACTCGGTGAGCCAAAAACCGATCAGGAGTTCGCTTTAAAAATCAGAGCATTATCAGAACAGTTATATGCCGTTTCACATTTTGTAAAACCGATTGAAATGCCCAAAATATTGCGACAGCAGGGTGTCAATGAGGAGAAATATTTACAGGGAAGATTAAACTCAGCCAAAAAAATTGCCAGCTATATCATCATGTCCTCTTTACGCTCTTCACGTATTTCGCTCGCAGAGCATATTGAAGGCACCCGAAAAGCCATAGCAGATTTTGATTTAAAGGGCTTTACCAAGCAAAACACTACTGCCGGAGCAATAGAAAAGTTAGTTGAGCTTGAGGGCAAACTTCCACAAAACAAGTTATCTATTCCTCTGCCGGACTGGTTGACCGATCCCGCAGCACATAAAGATGCGACGGCCCATGACTGGAAAATCTACAAAGCTATCTATGCGCTTATCAAAAAAATGAGCGATACCCGAGAACGAGCAAAGGCTGGCTTGGTTGTAACGTTATTAAAACAACATCATTTAGCACTGGCTTTTGATAGTCGTCCTATCACGTTGGCTTATCTGGAAAAACTGATTAAAACGATAGATAGTCGGCTTCGGGTTTTGGTCGCTACAGGGGAAAGCCAGGATAAGAAGAAACAAATGATGGAAGCCTTCAAACATGGTTCAACAGAAACACAGTTGATTGGTCTTTGTTCTGATAGTTTGGCAGAAGGTGTCAATCTTCAGCAGGCTTCGGTGATGGTGCATCTTGATATGCCTAGTGTGGTACGAGTGGCCGAACAACGTGTTGGTAGGGTAGATCGCATGGACAGTTCTCACGACCAGATTGAAGTTTGGTGGCCTGACGATGCTGTTGAGTTTGCGATTTCATCGGATGAGCGCTTTATTGAGCGATATGAAACCGTCGAAAACTTACTGGGTTCCAATATGCCTTTGCCTGAAGGCATGACTTTAAATAAGGCTGAACCTGTGGCCTATAAAGATATGTTGCAAGAATTTGAGCGGCAGATGGCAATGGATGAATGGGACGGTATAACGGATGCTTTTCTGTCGGTTAGAACATTGGTAGAAGGTGAAAACTCACTTATCAGTAAAACGCTCTACGAAAGGTACCGGCATGTCACCAGCAAGGTTTTATCTCGTGTCAGTCTGGTGAAATCCCGATCTCCATGGGCTTTCTTTTGTTTGTCATCTGGCAGTTTTGCTACACCTCGCTGGTTATTCCTTCCTACATTTTCCGCCAAACCATTACACGATTTAGATGAAATCAGTAACGCACTGCGGGAAAAATTAACCAATATCCCGATAGAGTCGCTACCACTGGATCAACATTCCTCAAAAATACTCGAGCATTTTATTAACCAGCTACCTAAAATTGAGCGTGGTCTACTTCCAAGACGAAAACAACGAGCTCTTGAGCAACTTGAAGAGGTGCTGCAACACTATATAAAAATAGCCAGTTCCACTCGAAACCAGAAAAGATTAGATGTCTATCAAGCTTTATATGCTGTTATTACACGACCTCTTCCAGACTATCAGCCTAACTGGGATGAAGTTGCTTCAAGGTGGCTGGACCTGATTCGCCCGACGTGGTACGAAAAGTTACATAGTTCGCGTTTCAAACTTTTACTGTTAAAAGATATCAAAAAAGAGTTGTTGGCAAACGAAGACACCCTTGGCCCAGCCATTATTGATGCCTTTTCAATGTTTCCCAGACAACAAAAAATTGATGAGAGGATCATGGCCTGTATCGTCGGGGTTTAGCGAAGCAAGAAAATTTGGCCTGTTAAAGTGGTTATTGAATGTTAGATGTTAGGGCTTGTTGATCTTTCATCTCCGCCACTGCTGGAGGCTATTTTTGTGTCCGACAAGGCGGAAAGCGCGCAGTGTAGCCATCCTACATAAGTGATTGACAACGCAGGCGGGCGCAAAAATAGTCCCAGCCCTACGGGTTGTGACTGAAAAAGCGCCACTTATGTCCACGGATGGACTGTATGCTGGCGCGCCAGGGAGGTGCGCGCCGGTCTGCGTTGCTCGTCGCTTATTTAGAATAACTAAAAGGCGCTCCTCGTGCCTTGATTGACGCTTTTTCAGCTCACAACAGAGGCGGAGATAAAAGATTAACAAACGCTAACCAGAACGTTTCGCCTGGCTGGTTTGGTTGAACAGCCACAATAATGGCTTCAACCAATGCTGGCGCCAAGTAAGGATCGTCGCAATGCCTTTAGCCGCTAAACTTAATAACATTACCCAGACTAAAACGGCCATCGTAGGATGATCGGCAGCAAGACACAAAAGCAATGCCACAACCAGACTGGAATAACCCAAAATACGCAGGCTAAGTTGCTCTGATCGTGAGGGGAGGCTGGTTTCAATACCTGTAACCTGCCGCCAATGATTCGGCAGGCTGAGTGAAAGCGACGCCATGCCCAACATAGTGGTAAAAATGGCGGCTATCCAACAAATGATCTCAACCATGTTTAGCCTCCAGATTTTGTGCAGAAAATTCGATGGCCTTATGTACGGCAACATTTTCACGTTTTTTCAGATATCTCGCGGCATAAATCGCAATAGCACTGCTGACCAGCAAGCTTAAATCCACCCCGGCTACCGGCCAGTAATGAAATGCAGTTTTCAACAGATGATCGCCAGTCGTGATCCAGTTAAGGATTACCGCAGCAACGGCCAGCACAGCAAATAATATACTTTGTTCACGCCATGCCGGTGAAATACGCATATGACGAACGGCAGAGCTGCGCCAGAAAGCATGCAGTAACATCACACTCCAGCTTCCCCAGAACACTACCTGCTCCCAATAACCTTTCCCCACCATTTCGGCGGGTAGTAACCGGTTAGCCACTAACATACTCACCGTAGCCACTAACATGCCGGTCACGGTCGTTACCACCAAAGCATCGACCACCTGACTGCCAGAACTGCCCTGCAGCGTATGCTGACGTTTACGTTTTTCAACAAAGAAGATAAAACCGGTGGCAATGCAGATGGCGCCAACCAGACTACCAAACACATACAACCAGCGTAACAACCAGTGTTCAAAATGCTGCAAATGCAGCCCGGTCAGAAATTCGTTGATTTCAGACACTGCAGAACGTGGCGGTTCTTCACGAATTAATTTACCGGTAGTAGCGTTAAAATGCATGCCTTCTCCGACGAGAGCGACGCGGTCACTGCCCGCACGATAAATGCTCACATAGCTATTGGCATCATCCACATGATTTATCTGTAAAAAGCCAACTTCACCTGGCATGTCTTTTTCGGCCCAGCGTTGTTTGGCCTTGGCAACCATCGCATCAATAGAGGTAATTTGAACAGGTACACCAGCACGATCATGTGGCAGACCGGTTTCATTGGCTTCGACCATTTCATGATGGTCATGCAAAGGCTGCAGTTGGGTCTGGGTTACCGGAAAAAAGAAAAAACTGGCAAAGATCAAAATGCCGGTAAAAGTAAAAAAGAAATGAAAGGGTAACGCTACCATGCCAGTGAGGTTGTGCAAATCCAGCACACTACGTTGGGGTTGTTTGTCAGGACGGAAGGTAAAAAATTCACGGAAACGCTTTCGATGAATAATCACACCACTGACCAGAGCAGCCATCATGATAAACGCCGCGATGCCAATGATATAAATTCCAATGCGATTCCAGTTCCAGTTCAAACTAAAGTGCATGGGATAGAAAAAGTCACTACCGATTTTTAATTGATCATCAGGCAGGGCTTTGCCGGTACGCGGATCAATGGTGATATTGCCGTGAATATGATTATGTCCTTCTGGATCCAGTGGGTGTGGCACCCGAAAACCAACGCCCATGATTAATACCGGATCACGATGCGTGGTGTAGGCCCAGAACTCATCGGCAGGTAATTCAGTGCGAGGCGTCATCGGCCCCTGACTCAAATCATGCAGCAATGGCATGTTGGTGTTGTAATCCTGTTCATTGGGTTGAACCGAACGCAGAATTGGTAACAACATCTCATCAAATGATGGCATTACCTGTGGTTCAAACCGGGTTTCCGGGATCGACCAGCGATCAATCTCGCGATCAAAAACCGACAGGCTTCCAAAAAAGAAGACCACCATCAGAATAAAACCCAAGGTCAGGCCAAACCAGGTATGCAGCCAAGCCATTGCCTGTCGAAAGCTACTGAACATGGTTTATATTCCTTGTAAAAATGACTGTTGTACAACACTGGCCAGTACGGTCATCACCACACCACCGCCAAACAGGATTAGCCACAACTGAATTAAGTTATCGGTGGCCATACCCCACAAAAACAGGCTTAAATAGATCAGCAAGGCCAGCATCAACATGCCCATCTCAGCATCATGAAACTCCACACCCAGCGGAATTAATCCGGCAATGGTGATGGCAATCAAACCCCAGGTGAACAAATAACCACCCACCAGACTGGCAAAAATTCGGCTGGCAATAGGCCAGGCAGGAGATGAAAAATTCGGCATGAAAACGGACCTATCTGAAAACAAAAATGCACTATGATAATTAAGCGAACCGGGATGCAAATAAAGCTCAATGCTAAATGATAATAATTAAGATTCACATTGTATAGCGATTAGTGATGTAATTCAAAATTGAGAATGTGTCTGAAAATGATAAACACAACAGGTTTGTCAGCACGGTATTTGTGCTGGTAAGGTTTGATTAAGTTTTGAGCAATTCCTCTATCGATATTTTGCATGCTGGTACGGTGCTGTTAAAGAAGGAGCGCTTACCATGAATAATCGCTTCACCCGCAGACAGAGTCTCAAGATGATCGGTGTCGGCCTGGCTACTACTTTGTTGCCGACCATACCGATCTTTGCGGCAAGTAATGAATTGCATCAGAAACGTTATTCCGGTGACAAAACGTTGCCAGTTATCGGTATGGGAACCTGGCGTACCTTCAATGTCGGTACCGACCCAAAGTTGCTTGATGTCCGAACCGAAGTGGTAAGGACATTTTTCGAACTTGGTGGTGGCTTGATTGATTCCTCGCCCATGTATGGTTCTGCGCCGGATGTTATGGGCTATGCCCTGCAGCAGCTGGGGATTCCCGACAGCCTTTTCTCAGCAGAAAAAGTCTGGAGTCCTGCTGGTGGTTCAGCACGTGAGCAGGTCGCAGACCTGCAAGCACGCTGGAATGTCGAACAATTTGATTTAGTGCAGGTACACAACCTGACAGACTGGCGCGAGCATCTGGCAGCACTGCGGGAAATGAAAGACGAAGGCAAAATCGGCCATATTGGCATTACCACCTCGCACGGCCGTCGCCACCAGGAGTTCGAGCAGATCATGGCTTCCGAAGATATCGACTTTGTTCAGCTTACTTACAATATTGCTCAGCGTGAAGCAGAAAACCGTCTTCTGCCACTGGCAGAAGAAAAGGGTATCGCAGTCATCGCCAACCGGCCCTTTGATGGCGGTAGACTGATTAAAGGGATGAAACGCCGCGATGAACCACTTCCGGAATGGGCTGAAGCAGAATGTGGCTGCTCTAACTGGGCAGAGTTTCTGTTGAAGTTTATCGTTAGTCATCCGGCGATTACCTGCGCCATTCCCGCGACCACAAAAGTTGAGCATCTGCGTGAAAACATGCATGCGGGTACGAGCCCTATGCCTTCGGCCAGCACCCGGCAAAAGATGGCAGATTATATCGAGTCGTTATGAACACCTGGTCCAGCTACACGCTGCAGGATTTTATTCCCTTTACTGCTGATATCTATTTCCGCCTGCTTGAACGCATGAGTGAAACCTTCTGGCCGCTGCATCTGATGACGCTGGCGTTAGGCGTTGCAGCAGTTTGGCTGGCACTCAAAAACCGCACCCGGCTTGCCAGTGTTCTTATGGCAGCTGTCTGGGGCTTTGTTGGCTTTGCATTTTTTATCCAACGTTATGCTGAACTTAACTGGGCTGGTGGCTATATTGGTTACTGCTTTCTTGCTCAAGCAACATTGTTGCTATTAATAGCACTGACTGGAGTTGGCTTTGGCAGCAGGCCCCGTAAAAGTCCTGCTACGGATATCGGTGTAGCCATCGCCCTTGTCGGATTAATTGGTTTGCCGTTAGTTACACCGTTCACCGGCGGTTCCTGGTTCCGGGCAGAAGTCTTTGGCATCCATGCCGATCCAACTGCCATAACCACGCTAGGGTTGCTATTGATCATGTTCCGAGGATGGGGCCTGTGGCTTATTGCTATTATTCCAGCACTTTGGCTGCTGATCTCGGGACTGACTTTATGGGTGCTGGGCGCGCCATCAGCCATTGTGTTATTTATCGTATTGGCAATAGGACTGATCGGCTTGGTTTGGAAGAGTGTTGAGTACAGATCTGTTTAAACAGGAACAAAGAAAATATGAAGCTCGAGTTTAAATGGTCTCGATTGGAGTCTTTTACAGCGTCTGAGCTTTACGAGGTTATCAAGGCTCGCGAATCCGTTTTTGTTGTGGAGCAGCACTGTCCCTATCAGGAAACAGATGAGTTGGATCCTTATGCATGGCATCTATCTGCCTTGGTAAATGGCGAGCTGGCAGCCTATGCCAGAGTGGTTGATCCGGGAATTGATAACCGCCAGCCTTCGATTGGTCGCGTGATGACCCTTAAAAAATTCAGAGGACAAAAGATTGGCCGTACACTGATGGAAGAAGCTTTAAAATTCACCGAGCAAAAATACCCGGGGAAAGACATCAAAATTTCAGCACAGGTCTACCTGCAAAAATTCTATGGGTCCCTGGGCTTTCACTCTTCCGGGGAGCCGTATGATGAAGATGGCATCCTCCATGTTGATATGATTATGTCGGTCAACAAATCTTAAGGACACACAGGTCAATGTATCCGAAGGCCTGACTAGCAGGTTGTTAGACGAAATGGAGTGCATTAACAATGGATATTCAAATCCAGAAAGGATGGAACCTCGAGCAAGCTGACTCAGCCGCCGAGCTTTACGAAGAAGCTTTCGGTGCCAAATTTACAAGGGCGATACCTGATAAATTGAAACGTATCGCCATACTTTCAAAAAGTTTTGTTCCAGTGTTTTCTTTTGCTGCAACATCTGGAAATGACATTATCGGAATAGCCGGTTTTCAAGTGTCTGACGGTTCACTTACCGGTGGAATTGGAGCAAAAAAGTTAATTCAGGAGCTCGGTTTTTTCAGCGGATTGTGGGCTTGTTTAGTCTTTAGTCTCTTTAAACGACAACCTAAAGCGCGTGAATTGGTCATGGATGGGATAGCCGTAGATAGCGGTTTCAGAGGGCAAGGTATAGGGTCTGAGCTACTAGATCAAATAATTCATTATGCTGCTGAAAATGGATTTGATTCGGTTAGGTTAGATGTTATTGATAGCAATCCAAGGGCCAGAAAGCTTTATGAATTAAAAGGATTTGTTGAAGTAAGTAGCGAGAGCTTCCCCTACTTGAAGTGGCTAATAGGGTTTTCTGGCTCAACAACAATGGTCTTAAAAGTTGAGAATATCGTATAACCAAACCAACGATTTTCCTGCTTTCGTTCGTCTTTTGAAGATTCATCCACCTGTTGAGATAAGCAAGACAAAGGAGGCTATAGATCAATAGAATTAAAAAAAGAAAAGCTAAGCTAAGCTAAAACCGGACGGATTTTTGATGTCTCCCGGAAAGTAGCGTTGTCAAGAGGTGAGATAGCTGATAAGACAAGGATAAAATAATCCTTTTTTTTTAATACCGATTTTCTTTGAAATCAAGTTTTCTGGTCAAAATATCCGCCTGATTTACGATAATTAAATTGGTGATTACGATTCTGAGTGATCATAAATATGCGGTTATGCAGGTTGCAAAAACTGAACTTGTTTATCATTCATAACTCGATTGTGTGAAACCCCAGAGCGTAAACCCAAATAATGCTAGCGAAGATTTTGATAGTATCGAGCTTGTAAGTGTCCCGCAATCAGTCAAGAGGAGATTTGCTAATGTCGGATGATGATCACCCAGCCTGGTACTATTTTAATGAAAATCGTTGGCATGGACCTGTCAGTATAAACAAACTCAAATCATTGTATTTTGGAAAGGAAATATTTGAATCAACCAAGGTGGTTAAGCATTCGGATATCGCTCAGCTATCCAAGAATGAAGTAAAAGAAAGTGATTTGTTAGTCAGAGAGTTGAGTCAATGTGACTTCTATCAAGACACAATTGCCAAGTTGAATCTGCTTTACAATGAAGAAGAAGAGATCAAAAACTGGTCTTCCAATAGTGCCATCATTCCCATTATGGGGTATGCCTTACTGGTTTTCTTTTTAATGTACATTGCCATTACCGCTTTACCAGAGAGTTTGCTGCATTTCAGATTATCCGCCTCAAGAATTGTGTATCTACTCTCGTTGAGTGTCTACATCGGATTTTGGTTAGCCTATTTCTCATCCAGTAAAAACGTGAAATTCCTCAATATTGCCACACTTAGACGAATGCTAACCGCCTCCAGCCAACAATGGAAAAGTGACGACGAGAATGCAGGTCTTGTGGATGACCCGTTTTCTGTTAAGCACCAGCTTGAAGAATCCTACCGTGAGAAGGCGCGTGCTGCGATGACGGTAATCGCTATTATGATTGCAGGGAGTTTGATTCTTCTTGTGCAGACGAACCAATATCTGGTGGCGAGGGTGGACTTCCTGACTTTACCGTTCATTTGGGAAAGCTTTTTTTTGACCTTGTCAGCTTTGTCATCATTCATCGCCTTCATTTCCTTTTTGTTATCGGTGGATGCGTTGGACTCTATGTTTAACCGATATCTGACAGACAAAATCGAACTGAGAATGGTCAGAAAATTCTATAGATTCACTCTGAACCCCAAGTATATGGGGCTCATATTTCTCATATTGGGTATTACTTCTTTTGCAGCAATACATAACGGGTTAATTGCTTCTATTATGCTGTGGATTACTATGTCGGTCGGCTATTACCACTGGTTTCCCCATCATGCGACCCTTGATGATCTTTGCTCCGATAATAACGCTGAGAATAACCACGGTCTGGGAGTGAGACTTCTGTATTCGGGCTTTGCCAGAGAGAGGCTCAGGTTAATCATTAGAATTCCATTTTTTGGGGTGTTAACACCTTGTCTAATTTATGCATACTTGGTTCTATGCAACTAATCGATATTTTCTCAAACTGGCCAGACTATGCCTTGCCCGTGATGAGCGCTGTATTGTGGGCGTTGTCCGCCCCGGTTGTTAATCTGGGCTTAAATAAAATCCCTTCAAGGCTGGGTAGTCATGGTGTTTTGTTAGGCTTGTTTGTTGCCCTAAGTTCCGCCGCGTTTTGCCTGGCGATATGGGCTTGGCTTAGTGGTGCAGCGATAACGATAAATTGGCGTCTGGCTGCGGCGGGAGTGTTCACCTTTCCCGTGGCAACCGGCATGTACTACGTTACGGCGGTTGCTTTTAAAGGTCAGGCTGAGGTAGCAGCTCAATTTGCAAAACTCAAACCATTGATCTCGATTATCTTTGCAGCGGTCTTCGTCGGTGAGGTGCTGAACGCCGATATGGTGCTTCCGATTGCACTGATCGCTGCTGGTATAAGCATTTTTATTGTCACCGCAATACGTGGAAAAATTACCATGCAGGCGGTGCTTTTGGGGGCTCTTACGGCGATGGCCTGGTCTGTAGGTGAAACCTTCATGATTCTGGGACTGACAGGCAGTGCTCCTCTGACGGATAATTTTGTCTCGTTAGTATTTGGTGCCTTAGCAATCGTCCCGGTTATGCTGATTTTTAGTAAAAAATTGTATATTGAAAGACATTCCTTGGGATGGTGGTTATTGCCTTTTGCAGTGCATGGCATTATCAGTTTTAGTTTGGCTTATGCGTTCTTTTTCGCGGCGCTGGAGTCGGTTGGAATGTTGAAAACAGTTGTAATTAATGCTTTTTGGCCAGTGCTGGCACTACTTTTTACCTATGTGATTAATCGCGTTCGAAGTGTGAATTACAAGGTTCCCTACTATGCATGGTTCGCCGGGCTTCTTCTTTGCAGTGGTAGCGCCGTACAAATATGGAATATGGCAAGTTAACTAAGTCCAGCTTGGTTTGAGAAAAGGGACTAAAAGCCTGTTCCATGATCCGATCTTTAGATCAAAAAAGAGATGGCTCTACAATGAAACAGCCTTGAAGAACGTAGTTGAATTATTTTGTGAAACCGATGATTTTTGTCACGTCTTCGTTCCACAATAGCAAAAGCAGCTGATTGAAGATGGCACACGCAACCGAAGACGTGATAGTCGTATGAGTTTGAGCGAAATCATCACTGTCTTCATCGGGTTTTACATGCCGTATCATTGCGGCTTTAAAAATTATTAAAAAGGATTCTTAGCTCGCTTGGTTCTATCGCAGTGACTTTTCCGCATGGTTAAGCAATATACGTTTTCTAGGGCTTGTTTGTCTTTCATAGCCACCACTGCTGAAGGAAATTTTTGTGTCCGACAAGGCGCAAACCAACCGTGATTTCTTCCTTGCCAGGCTGAACAAGTATGTTCGTGTGGAAGAGGGGCACAGCGGTTTTATTTACGCCATTAATGGTGGTGTTTTACCCGACTTATGATGTTGCTGTATATTAATGTATAGTAAAAATTTTACTTGTTTTAATAATTATATTAAAAATAATTAAAAGAAAATATTAATAATATTAAAAATACCTGGAAATAAGTTGGATTAATGAAACATTGTCTTGCATGCCAAAGCAGCTTAACACCCATGAAACTCAAATGTGATTCGTGCGGTGTGACCTATGAAGGTGTGTTCAGCTTTCCAAGGATTATGCGGCTTTCGACAGAAAGCCTGAAGTTGGCTGAAGCTTTTTTATTATGTAGCGGCAACTTCAAGGAACTCTCTGAGCAGCTAGGCGTGAGCTATCCAACCTTACGCAAACATGTCGATACTATGATTAATGAACTGGTAGGGCTACGACAACAGGATCAGCAGACCATCGAATCGATTTTGGATGACATTGATAAAGGAAAGCTCAAGTCTGAAGAGGGTTTGAGATTAATCAGGGAGATTAATGGTGAGCATTGAAGAAAAAATCAAAGCGATGATTGCTTCCGGCGCATTAAGTGAGGAGCAAGCAGCACAATTTCGCGCCAGTATCAGCCCATCCCCAAACATAAAATCTGCACGAGTTCGTCAAAAATTACCCGTTGCCAAAATCATTGCTGCGCTTTTTATCTTGGGCATTATTCTCATAATATCGATGAGTGGCAGTGATGTTGGCAGCCATTCGGAAACTATTCAAAACGTTGCTGAATCAATGAATCAACCAGGAGAGAGTGGAGCAATGAATAAGTCCTTACAAAATTCGCTAAGTATGATCGTCATCTTTCTGCCTGTGTTGTTGTGTGTGTTGCTGGTGATCTACTTGTATAACAATCTCGTCAGTAAAGAGGAAGACGTTTTTGTCAGTTGGTCACAAGTTGAAAGTCAATATCAGCGCCGTGCAGACTTAATCCCCAACCTTGTCAGTACCGTGAATGGTTATGCCGAGCAGGAAAAAGAAGTGCTAATGGGCGTGACAGCTGAACGAGCAAAAATTGCCGAAGCCCTTGCCGCACTGCAACAGAGCGATGCGAAAACCGAGGCGCTACGCAAAGAGGCGGCCAATCACCTTGAGGATGAAGCTTTTATGACAAAACTGGCCGCGGCACAGGAGCGGTTCAGCAAGGATATTACCGGTATCTTCGCTTTGGTCGAAAGTTACCCCGAGCTGAGATCATCAGATAACTTTATGGCTTTACAGGACCAGATTGAAGGTACTGAAAACAGAATCAATATTGCCCGTATGGTGTTCAATGAAGCTGTTCGTGATTACAACAAGCTCATCAGAATTATGCCCAGCAGCCTGATTGCGAGTACAGCTGACTTCAAACGCAAGGCTTATTTCGAGGCTGAAGATGCAGGTGATGAAAGTCCGAAGGTGTCGTTTTAGGGCTGTTGAGACTGCAAACCATGACAATGTTATGAAACGGAATTGGTAACAGGAGAAAAAAATGGATTTACCAAGAGTTCGTCTTCCTTATATCTTTATATTATTCATCGTTCTGGCCATTTATTTTCTGCAGTTATCGGCAACGAAGAATCCGGAGAAAATAGGCCTTATCAGGGATGAGGCACTCATTTTTTCTGAGGAAGAGAAAACACATATCTCCAGCTATCATCAAATGATGCTGGATAAATACGATATTGATTATCGGGTGCTTACCTGGAAAGAAAATACCGACATTGATGTACAGGCTTATAACGTCTTTAACGACAATGATATCGGCAGCCAGAGTCAAAGACAGCGTGGTTTATTGCTGGTGATTAACACCCGTAATGATGAAGTGAGGCTTGAAGTTTCCGGGAGCCTGGAATCAGTCTTTACCGATGCCTTTGTTGGTTATATCGAAAAGCGACAGATGGTGCCATTCTTCCGCCTGGGGCGGGTGGGGGACGGGGTATTTGCTACCAGTGAGCTGATTCGTATCAGAGCTGAGGAGGCTCGCCAGGGTAAAGCGTTCGATCCAACCAGTATTGAAGGCAGTTTTGGTGCGGGCGCCAGAACGGACGCCAAAATTGGTGCCGGTAAAGAGACTGCATTTGCTGAAGGAAAAGCAGATGTCATGGCTGCGGATACGCCAGAGGAAACCCTGAGCCGCCTTTTCAAGGCAATGCGAACGCGTAATGCCCGGAGTGATCTGGATATTTATACGCCAGATACCAGGACATTCATGTCAGACATGGTGGTCTCGCCAGCGCAAATGGACAATTCTGCCAAGCGCTATGATACCTGCGAGTTAGATCGTGTGGTTTATAGCGAGGATGGTCAGCGCGCTGTTTTACTGCATAACCTTAAAAACCGTAGCTGTGACCCTTTTACCTTCGACAAAGGGGATGACGGTAAATGGCGGGTGAATCTTAAAGCGATTGGTCTTGGCTTAGGGCATACTTTTGGCAATGTCTGGTACCTGCACTACGGCAGGCAGAAAGAGTCAGGACTGCACAATTATTATTTTGGCTTCAGAGATTATTTTTTCCGTCGTCCAGGTGGTGAGCAGTTCGAACATCAGGGCTTTCCTTATTATCGCAGCTGGGGGCTTACTATTAACCATGTTTTCGAGGGCAGCAGGGTCATTGAAATTCATGGAGAAGATAGTTTTGCAGCCAGGGCAGGTTTGCAAGAAGGTGATGTCATTCTTCGCTGGGAAGGCCTTGAATATCCACACAATCAAGTCATCGGCAACCGTATGGCAGAGGTACGGGAAGACCTGGATGTCGATATTGTTTTTCGCCGAGGGGAAGAAATACATCAGCTGCTGATCAAAGCGCCGTCCAGACCTGAAAAGAAAGACAAGTTGCGCTGGGGACTGACCGTTAGAAGTGATGGTCCAAAAATGCCGCTGGTCCACTACGTGACGCCAGGTTCTCAGGCAGACAAGTTGGGCCTGAAGGCTGGTGATTTCATATTACGCTGGAATGACGCCCTCACCCCATCCACATCTTATGTTTACAAACTGATGCGACAAGCTCAGCCGGGTGACCCGGTTTCAGTCGACGTTATTCGTGACAGTGGCAAAATAACTCTGGAAGGCACAGCCGGAAAGAGAAGGGAAATGGCCAAGGTTCAGTGAATATATGGGCGTTTTACGTCATATGCGAAATAGAGCCAATGTCAGTCAACTCGATTCGCCCATCTTTAGCCCCTCAAAAAAATACCCGGTGAAACAAGTGTTCCATCGGGCAAATTATGATTATCTGCAAGGTTAGATGATCAAAAAATCAATCTGATTATTCGTTATCTTAAGGCTGTAATGCCGTGCTTACTGCAGCATCACCTTCGAGTTCAACAAAGTCCTCTGTCCCATAATCGATCATCGCTTCAAGCTGTGATAGTGTTGCTTTAGCATGCAACTTATCATTTTTTTGGTTGATTTCGTCGAGTGATATTAGAATGGTTTTCGCTCCTAGACCGAGCAAGCCGCCGACAGAAATTACGGCATGAATGTCTTGGTTATCTGGACTGATAACAACTTTTTGCACTTCACCGACATCTTCTCCATCACTAGTGATTACTTCCATGCCATTCAGATCATCGGCTGACATGTCGTATAGTCCACCCCTGTTAGCTGGTGTGCCTGCACCGGTTGGGCCATGAGGTTGCTCATCCATCTCAACATCATTATTTCTATCCATTTGACCTTTCATCTCAACATCACTGTCGTTATCCATTTGTGTATTGCTGATTTCTTCTTCCTCTTCTTCTTCCTCAGTTACATTACTCTGATGATCGGTTAATGGGCGATCAGTCTCTTCTGACGCAGCTCTATTGCCTGCACTGGGTCCCTCAGCATCAATGGTTTCATTCATCTCATCCATGACGTTACTTTGATGATCGGATAATGGGCGATCAGTCTCTTCTGGATCAGCTCTATTACCTGCACTGGGTCCCTCAGCATCAATGGTTTCATTCATCTCATCCATGACGTTACTTTGATGATCGGATAATGGGCGATCAGTCTCTTCTGGATCAGCTCTATTACCTGCACTGGGTCCTTCAGCATCAATGGTTTCATTCATCTCATCCATGACGTTACTTTGATGATCGGATAATGGACGATCAGTCTCTTCTGGATCAGCTCTATTACCTGCACTGGGTCCTTCAGTATCAATAGTCTCATTCATCTCATCAATGACATTATTCTGATGATCGGTCAAAGGCCGATCCGTTTCTTCTGGACCAGCTGTATTACCTGCAGCGGGCTTATCAGCGTCAATAATTTGGTTAAACTCATCCTCATGAGTTGGCATTGCTGGATGTGTTGAAGATGAATCATTCTGCTGCATATCGCCCTGATTACTAGCGTCAGATCCATCGATGGTTTTCGAGTAATCATCGGCTGCAATGGCCCCTGTGCTGAACATCGCGGTAAGGGCGCTGGCTATTAATGTTTTGCGAAAAATAGAATTCATAAAAGTACTCCTAATCGCACTATGGATGTTTTGTATCTTCATCCCATTCCGGCGGACTGGCATCAGATTTGCCATAGCGTTTGATCAGTATTCACTGCATCAAAAACAGTGTCTGTACGTTATCGTACTAACGTCTATAATTTGAGTAGAGTAAACCATTCCTTTAGCCTCACACACAGGCCTGAATCGATTGTTTTTATTTGTGAACATAGCACTATTGAATAATGTTTTATGTCGTAACTATTCACCAAAAATTATTCCGGTAATGTTAAAAGCTCATAATTAAGTGCAAACAGTCAAATACATTCCGATAGGAGGGGGTATGCAACAAGTACTTACCAGATTCAAGCGGGATCAATCTGGCGGGGAAGAAACTGCCAACGCCATTAGTCATGGAATTAGGGCTTACAGCTGCACTGATTGGAACACCTTTTTTAATCGCACGGGCAGTACACCAAGGTGAAACAGCTTTTGTCGTTGGGGTCAGCATATTTTGTGCGACAATGATACTTCTATATCTGGGTTCCACGCTGTATCACGCATTACCTGCAGGCAAGGCAAAGCGGGTTTTTTTACGTATTGAACTTTCTGCAATCTTTCTGTTGATCGCGGGAACGTATACACCCTTCACCTTCGGCGTGCTGAAAGGCGCTTGGGGTTGGGCGCTGTTTGGCGTTATATGGGGGCTGGCGACTGTGGGAATCGTCCTTAAAGTTTTTGAAAAACAACAGCATCCAATCCTTTCAACCAGTCTTTATTTGTTGATGGGATGGGTGATAGTGATTGCTATTGATCCCTTATTGGAAAATTTACCTACTGCTGGCTTGATATGGTTAATAGCTGGTGGCTTGTCTTATACCGTAGGCGTTGCGTTTTTTGCCACCGATTCAAAACTGAAATATGGTCACTTTATTTGGCATTTATTTGTTCTGACGGGCACCACATACCATTTTTTTGCTGTGCTTTGGTATGCAGCTTAATCAGATGAAAAAAAGGACAGATTTATTCAAATCAAAATAAATCTGTCCCGTTTTTTAACCTCAGAATGTCAGCGTCAAACCAGCATACACCGATCTACCCATGCCCGGGACGGTCTGCCCCCACGGAACTGAGGTGTTCATGGTGGCACCTTGACCTACATAGGCACCGGAAAGTGGGTGACTGTAGAGACGATCAAATACGTTTTCCACGCCAACATCGACACGTGCCTGCTTCCATTCATAACTGGTACGCAGATTCACCAGTCCATATCCGGCGGTTTCGATTTCATTGCGTTCGTTATTAACTTTGTCTTTGCTGGCGACCAGCACCCATTCAACATTATTACGCCAGCCGTTTTTGCTGTGCTCCAGCGATAAGGTAGAATTCAGCGGCATGATGTTATACAAATCATCACCGGTATCACGGTTTTTACCTCTTACATAACTGATGGTGGCGGTTCCGGTGATTTGTCCCCATTGTTCTGACTGATACAGCGTTTTGAAACCCGATATATCCATACCATAGAGTTTGGCCGAGACATTCTGGTATTGCAGATAGACAAAATCATTGTCGGTTGTCAGGTTGGCAGCAGTACAAGCTCCACCGCCAGTGCTACAACGCTCGGCATCAATAAAGTCATCGACATAGGAAATATAAGGTGTGAGCGATATATGCCAGTCGTGTTGTTTGGCATCATGGAGGTTGGCTGTGAAGCTCAGTGTATGGGCGATTTCAGGATCCAGCTCAACATTGCCGACATAGCCATTACCATCCCCGACCAGATTCACCATCCGCATCGCCATACCATTGGTAGACCAGGCAAAGCGCTCGTATAAGTTCGGCGAGCGGGTTTTCTGGGCATAGCCGAATTCATAATCATGAGTATCAGCAGGTTTGAAGCGAGCCAGCAATGTCGCATCGATATTATGATCGGTGATATCACGGTCACTGGCATTAAACGCATCTGCAGCTGCCTGATACATTGCGTTGTAACCTTGCACATCATCTGCATTCATCTTCACGGTTTCATGGCGAATCCCTGCTACCGTGATCCACTGACTGTTCCAGACGGCTTCCCATTCGGCAAACACACCGTAACGATCCCGCTCGCCATTGTTGATATTCCAGAACGTGTTGGGTGCCATCATCATGCCACCTGAAGCTTCCCAGAAATCATCCAATCGATAACGTTGCAGATCGGCACCAACACGGAACAGATCGCGTTGGTTTGTATTGATTTCGGCTTTAACCGATAGGCCACGGTTATCGCCTTCGGTTTCCATGGGCATCCCCAAAGCGGTCATCATGCCAGAACCATAGAGAAACTGTTTATCATCACCAAACTGCATTTTGTGATGGGTTTTTTCACGATAAAGCGAGGTTTCCAGTGAACCCCAGTCGAACATTCCGTTATAGATCAGGTTGATTTGATTACTGCGGTTTTCCGTCATATCCATACGCTGATTTGGCCAGCCTTGATAAGGAATGTCCTGATGGGCAAATTTGAGCTGAAGCTGGTGGTTATCCAGTTTATAAGCAAAATCAATCGCATGATTACGGCTTTCATAAGCGGATGAGCCAACTTCATCTGCATCTAATGAACCGCGATCTGTCGCAGTATTTCCCGCCGGTTTGAAATTGCCACCGGCATCATAATTATTCGCTTTGGCAGTGGAACCGGTATAAGTGATACTGAAGTTTTCTGATGCCAAGGTTGTAGAAAGATGGCCGCCACGCGCGTCACCATTGCTGCGATAGTAACTGCCAATCTCACCTTTGGTGATGGTCTCGCCTTTTGCTGCAAATTCCGGTTGTTTGGACTTGGCGATAACAGTGCCACCGATACTGTCACCACCCAGGCTGACAGGGGCAATACCCGAATAAACCTGAATCTCTGAAACACGCGAGGGAGCGAGATAAGAGAGCGGGGGATTCATATGATTGGCACAGGCCGAAATCAAATCCATGCCATCAACCTTGATACGCAGGCGGTCATCGGCAAAACCACGCATAAAAGGCAAACCTGACACACCGCCGCCAGCATACATGGACATGCCAGCGACATCATTTAAAAAAGCAGCCGTATCACTTTTATAAGCTCTTTGGGAACTAAGATCGTTCTCTTTTAATGTGGTGTTGTCCATGGTTGCCACGGATGCTGCAGTGACGGTCACTTTATCCAGCATCTCATCATCGTGTTCATGGACGGCATATAAAGGAGCACTTGCCAGTCCGGTCAGAATCATCATGGCCAATGGTGAAAGACGTTTTTTCATGGTGCTGTTATTCCGGTTTAAAAAGTTAAACCAAGAATAAGCAATATGTCAGTATAAAAATTGTGGGATTTAGGGCAGTCGTGAGTGAAATCACGCACTTTTGAATAGTTGAAGATTAGGCCTGGCAAATCGGCGTTCCCACACGAAACGAGGGAACGAAATTTGTGCGTTTATGAGTGGTTTTAAAAAAGCAGTTTGATACCTACTGAAGAAATCCAGTCTTCTTCGCTTTCATCAGCATTTCTGGCGATGGACGCTGTACGGCCGAATTTGCGTTCGTATTTCAGATCCAGATAAGGCACGACTTTACGAGTGATTTCATAAAACAGTTTGATGCCCAATTCGCCCTGGCTTAAGCCCCGGTCTAATTCCTGGCGTTCAACATTATGGGCGGTGAAGTCCAGTTGGTAGTAGGGTTCAAAACCAAAACGCTGGGTGAACAACAGATGATTTTTCTGTTTCAAGCGGGCACTGACATCACCATAATCACTGATAAACAGATGTGCCTGAGTTTCAAACAGATACGGCGCCAGTCCATTAAAACCCAGCGTTAAATAGCGGGTAGATTCAGGTTGGGTATCCACACGCAGACCAATCTGTGCATCCCAAAAATCGTGCACATTTCGGCTATATAATGCCCAGACTTCACTCTCTTCCAGCTTGCCTTTGTGGCCTTCCAGTTCACCTTTCAGCCAAAGTTTGTGAGTATCGCCACCGATCCAGCCATCCCACTCTAAATGGTTTTTATCACCCTCACTGCCACCGCCATGTTGGGCTTCAAACCATAAGGCATGGAAGAGTTGTGATTCATGCTCGTGCCCTTGCCCATCATGATTATCATCGGCATGGCTGCTGGAGATAAACAGGCTCAATACGATGGAGAAAATCAGATTAGATTTAGTGATGATCATGATGACCTCCCATATCGTGAGGTGCAGGTTGAGCGGTTGGCAAATCATCTTCGTCATATTCAGCGACGACCACGGTAGACATCATGCCAGCAGACATGTGATACAACAGGTGACAGTGAAACGCCCATTCGCCGGGTTCATCCGCTGTCAGTAACACAGAATACTCAGTGCCCGGTGCAACATTAACCGTGTGTTTATTGGGCAGCTTTTCACCGGGTTGGCCATTTTCCAGCTGCACAAACATGCCATGCAAATGTATCGGGTGCGCCATCATGGTTTCATTACTGAAATCTGACAGTAGCACCACATAATCCCGATCGGCTTGCACCACCGGCTCATCCTTGAAGTAAATCATCAGCGCGCCATAATGACCATTCTGTTCCTGTAACGCACTGTGCGCGTGATGCCAGTAGTTGTCATTTTGACGACGCGGAAAACGATAGGTGAAGGTTTCACCCGCTTTGATGGCTTCATAACCTCCAAGTCCCGGCACACCATCCATTTCAGGGGGCAGCAGTAATCCGTGCCAATGAACCGAAGTCGGCTCATCCAGATTGTTTACCACATGGATAATCGCTTCATCACCTTCGGTGAATTCCATGATCGGCCCAGGAATGCTGCCATTTACCGTGATGCGTTCTACGATTTTGCCAGTGATATTGACCGGTTCACGGTCTATCACCAAGGTGTATTCGGTCACGGTTGCCATGGCAGGGTAGTGCAAAAATACAGCTGATATGACGATCAGCCAGCGAGTAAAAATTTTCATGAGATCTATCCTCAGATTGTTTCGATTGGGTATCCGTGGATACCAATTACAACTGGAGGATTAACTGCGGGGAGGGCGTTCTAGTTTTGTAGGCGTTTGTGATGAACAAGCTGCTCAGCAGCAATGTCTAGGCGGCTTTGGGAATAAAGCGACGCCATAAAAACCGGTTGAAAACCTAACACGCCAGAGGCATGACAGTTTGTTGCTACACACTGACAATTGTCACTGGCGCAATGCGAATTGGCATCTTGTTTTGCTTGAGGTTCAGCATCGGAATGACAATCATGCTGTTGCTGATTCATTTCATGATGCACAGCCATATCATTATATTCTGCATGCGCAGCAGGCATAAGCATCGACAGCATAAACAAGCCGATAAGCAAATAATGAAAAAGAGACTGTGGTTTTGTCATCAACTAATTACCAATAAATTACGTTTAGTTAAACACAGAATAAGCCAAAAGTTTTTACGATGCCAAAACTCTTAAGATAAGAGTAAATGCTGAAACGTATATCGATGGACTGCTTCAACCTTATTAACACATTGTTGGGTCTATTTCCCAATGTACGTTTCTGTATAGTAACGTTTGACGTTAATAACGTTATGCGTCACTATTGACCCCATGATCATTTCGTTCAAGTGTAAGGATACCGAGAAGTTGGCAAGCGGTCGCCGTGTCAGACGCTTTGCTAGTTTCGAGCGCGTTGCTTTAAGGAAAATTCGGCAAGTTCAGGCTGCAAGTCAGCTTGATGATCTAAAAGTACCGCCCGGTAACATGTTGGAGTCATTGCATGGTGATCGCCAAGGTCAGTACAGCATTCGAATCAACAAGCAGTTCCGGGTTTGCTTCCGCTGGACCAATACCGGTGCGGAAGATGTCGAGATTGTTGATTATCATTAGGAGGCAACTCATGCGTAATATTGAAGCTGTAACACCAGGTGAGTTACTCAAAGAAGAGTTTCTTGAGCCAATGGGGATCTCTCAATATCGTTTGGCCAAAGAAATTGGTGTACCAGCCCAGAGAATCGGCCAGATTATTGCTGGAAATCGTTCGATAACTGCAGACACTGATCTTCGTCTTTGTCGCTTTTTTGGCTTGTCTAATGGCTACTGGTTGCGAGCTCAGGCTGCCTACGACACTGAGATTGCAGCAGATGCCCTTGAGGATCAGTTGAAGCATATTCGTCCGTGGAATGCTGTATCAGAAATCGGGCATGGGACATAAGCTTCGGCTAAACGACATGCGTGATCACTACGATTTTTCTGATTCAGCCAAAAATCCATACACCAAGAGACTCAAAAAGCAGGTTACGATCCGGCTTGATGAAGATACGGTGGAGTATTTCAAGAATCTCGCTGAAGAGAAGAACCTCCCTTATCAGAGTCTTTTTAATATCTATCTTCGTGACTGTGCTCAATCGCATTAAGAGTTAAAGATTGAATGGCAATAATTATTATGAGGCCAATGACATCATTAACCTGCTGTTATGCAATAAGAGGTAAGAAATGAACAAAGGAGTATTGACGTTTCTCTGCGGGAAAATGGGATCAGGAAAAACTACAAAATCGCTCGAAATCTCTCAGAAACGAAATGCAGTACTGCTTTCAGAAGATGAGTGGCTTGCATCAATGTATCCGAATAGTATTGAAACCCTGGAAGATTACGTTAAATATTCTGCTCAGCTTAAGCCCCAAATGAAGAAACTCGTTCAATCGATCCTGACCACAGGAACTGATGTGGTAATGGACTTTCCAGCAAATACGATTCCGCAACGAGAGTGGTTTAGAAGCATTTTTTCAGAGATCCAGGCTCCCTATGAGCTAATCTACATCGACCAACCAAATGAAATTTGTCTAAAGCAGATTGCAAAAAGGCGCAAAGAACAACCACAGAGGGCGGCAACTGATACTGAACAGATGTTCAAGCTGGTTACAAAGTACTTTGTTGAGCCCACAACGGATGAAGGGTTCAACCTAACTGTAATAACGGTAAATCCATAACAAAGCGCTGCGTTGGAATAAATTACTGACTGCACTCCTAATTTAAATGTGTGCATGCCGTTATGTTAGTTGACTCTGTTGCGCAACGCGCTACACTATGACGCATGATCAAGTCTTTTAAGCACAAGGGATTGAGGCGTTACTACGAGACAGGGATCTCGCGCGGTATTCAGGTGAATCATGCCAAGCGGCTCAGAATGCAGTTGGCCGCTTTGGGTACCGCAATGGAGATTGATGATCTCGACATTCCCGGGTACGGGTTACACCAACTTAAGGGCGATAGAAAAGGTATATGGGCCATAACCGTCAGCGGTAATTGGCGACTGACTTTTGAGTTCTCGGATGGAAATGCGTACCTACTTGATTATGAGGATTACCACTAATGACTATGCACAACCCTCCACATCCCGGTGAGTTCATCATGGCAACGTATATGGAGCCATACGGGCTGAGTTGTCGTTATCTTGCCGAGCAACTGGATGTATCTCCGTCTACTTTAAATCGAGTGCTAAAGCAGCAGAGCGGAGTAAGCCCCGAAATGGCACTGCGCCTGTCAAAATCGCTTGGCCGAACTCCCCAGAGTTGGCTCGCCATGCAAGATGCCTATGACCTTTGGCAGGCAGGGAAAAACATTAAGTTGGATAGAGTTCACAAGGTCGAATTAACTGCAGCATAACCATCAATCCTGTCTGATTAAGCGAGTGTTATTCTCTAAATCAGATATCCTTCAGGCAACATGTTCTTGTGGAGGATACGGATAATCTCAATAGTACCTTCAGCGTTCTGTTGGTAGAAAATAACATGGCTGCCCTGAAGGTGTTGACGATAACCCAGACTTATTTCATCGCAGCTTTGCCCCAACTTCGGATTCTCAACCAAAAGCTTGAAGCAATGATCAAACTGAAGAATGTAGTGGTTTCGTTGATCCCGACCCCATTCACGTTCCGTGTAAAGGGCTATAGATTTGAGATCAGCTTTGGCCTTCCTGGAAAGCTTGAAACTTGGCATTAGTGTCCTTCATTATCCAGTTCACGAATAAAAGCATCATAGGAATATTCCTCGAAACCACTATCTTCGCCTTCTTTAAGCAATTTTCGAAGTGTGGTGAGTCTAGTTTCAGACTCTTCAAGCAATCGCAATCCTGCACGAACAACCTCACTTGTTGAGCTGTATCGGCCACTTTTGAGTTGTTCAGAAATGAATGTATCAAAATGTTGGCCAAGACTAACGCTAGTGTTCTTATGCATGATGCTATTCCACAAGTACCAATAATTGGTATATTGTTATCCAGCTGATATAACAATGCAAGCCAATGTAAACATGATGATTTAACCTCAATCATTTCGCCGACGACCATTACGCCTTAGAGTTTGTCTTAACAAGTAATTCACGACAACAATAGGTTGAATGTTGGTATGTGTGACCCGTCCAAACAAACTGATAACGAGCAAACGCCTGAGCCTGAAAATGCCCAGACACAAAACGAGAGCGTTGATCAGTCGCCAATAAATCCAAAGGGGAAATCAAGTGGAAATCAAGTAGGAAATCAAGGGGTCAGCCAACTTGATTTAATTGGATCTAAGGTTCAGCTCCAAATAAAACTCATTCAGTTATCATTGCTAAAGCCGTAATAAAAAATCAGACTGACTAAGAGAGAGCATTGCCTACAAATCTATATTCGCTTGAGGTGCAAACATGGATGAACTAAAACAGAAAATCGCATTATTTATTGATGCGGATAATGCGCCCGCGAGTAAGTTTGAGGATGTTCTGAGCGAAGTCGCAAACTATGGTGTGGTCACTATTCGTAAAGCCTATGGCAATTGGAAGTCACCTACGCTAAAGGCCTGGGAAGATCTGTTGCATGAATATGCCATTCAACCGATACAGCAATATGATTTAACCAAGGGGAAAAATGCGTCGGATATCGCATTGGTTATTGATGCGATGGATGTGATGTATACCAAGCAGATTGATGTGATGTGTTTTGTGTCGTCGGATTGTGATTTTACGCCGATGGTAACAAGAGCTTTAGCGGAAGGGAAGGTGGTGTTGGGCTTTGGTGAGCGGAAAACACCATCAGCTTTTGTGAATGCGTGCTCTAAGTTTCTGTTTCTGGATCAAGAAAAAGAAGTCACCAAAACAACGGTTAAGCCCAAGAACATTAAATCCGATACCAAACTGATACATTTGCTGCGACAAGCGATTGAGGCAACAGAAGATGAAGACGGCTGGGCGGCGCTGGGGCCGGTTGGAGCAAACATCTCTAATAAGACCTCATTTGATACCCGAAATTATGGCTTTAAGAATCTCAGCAGCCTGTTTAAAGCTATTGATTTATTTGAGTTAAAACGTGGCCCTGGCAATTCTTTTTTAGTTCGGAATGCACGCAATAAGTAAATTGATGAGAGCAAAGGGTAGGGCTGAGCCGGTTGCTATCAGTTTTCCAGTTTTTAGTATGTGTCATAGTTCACATTAATTTCAAAATTCATAGTGTTGTCACAATAAATCACTATCTTCATTTCCGATGTTCATTATCTGACTTGGAGGTAACGTGAAAAATACGCATAAATTAGCACTCGCTACAATGTTGGCGGCTCTGTATAACGCACCAACTATGGCGGCAACATGCATTTCTGGTGGTTCGATTGATTCACCAACTTTGATCTGCACCGCCGTAGACAGCGGCAATATCAATGACAACCGAGACAATCTGTCAGTCACCATCGAAAGCGATGCACAAATTGTTCGTGCGAACGGACGTCCAGTGCAATTGGGTGGCTCAAACCAGTCGCTGAACAATCAGGGGCTGATCGAAAGTGGTGATGATGATGCGATCCGAGGTAAGGGCGCAAACCTGACCATCGACAATTCCGGCACTATCCGTGGCGGTGACCGTGGTATTCGCCTGCAGGACGATGCGGATAATTTCACTCTTATCAACCGGGAAAGCGGAAAAATCTTCGCAGAAAAGCAGGCTGTCAGGTTGGATAATGGTGATGAACTCGAAAATGCGCATATCACCAATTATGGCCTGATCCAAAGTACCGATGGTCGTGCGATTCAAAGCCGTGGCCCAGGTGGCACTGTGATTAACCACGGTACGCTTCGTGGCGGTGAAGAAGTCATTGAAGCGCGTGAAGATTTCACGCTTGAAAACCATGGCACCATCGGTTTGAACGGATTATCTTGGGATGCTGGTACGCAGACTTGGACTAATGCCGGTGCCAATGACGATGAAGATGGTGTGCAATTCGCCAGCGGTGAAGCCAATAACTATGGTGTAATCCTTGGATCTGATGATGGGATCGATATCGATGAGGGCAAGGTGCACAACCATGCCACTGGCGTTATTGTCTCAACCGGTTCCGTAAGCGATCCTTTGGAAGGCGGTAGTGGCATCGACGTAGACGCAATGTTCGAGCCCACGCAGGGTGCTGATCGTGTCGCAGGCCCACTGACCATCATCAACGAAGGCTATATCGAAGGCGTCCGTGCAATTGGTACGGATGACGCCAGTACATCCGAGATTACTATTGAGAACAGTGGTAGCTTGGTTGGCCGCTCGGGTACTGCTATCCAGTTTGCACCCAATCAGGGTAACAGCAGCCTGTTACTGACGGGCAACAGCGAGATTATCGGTGATGTTATCTTTGGTGCCGGCGATGACAACCTGATCATAGAAGGGTTGACCTCAACTTCGGGCATGCTGAGCACCGGCATTTTTGACGGGGGCCTGGGCGATAACAGTGTTTTCTTTAACGACTTTTCGCTGTCGAATATTTTGTCATTTGATATCACTGACGCTCTGATCTATATGTCTTTCGGTATTGCGAGTAATGAATTGTTTTCAGGGAAATTCACCAACTTCTCCTCTTGGACTTTTGGTGCGGACGGTACTTTCTCTACCGAAGCGCTCGCCAGTCAGTTTACCAATCCGAGTGCCGTACCGTTACCAGCGGCATTGCCTCTTTTTGCTTTCGGGCTTTTCGGACTTTGGGCCGGACGGACGCGTCTTTTGGGGTAGTCGACGAGGGGGGAAGCTAAGCATGAGTCCGTTTATGACTTAATACCAGCTGGATTTCCCCTTTTCGTCACAGGGCTCAACGCGTAATATAGTTTGAGAATTGTTAGGGTCAGTGTCATAACTGGCCCTAACTTTTTTCTGAGGGAGGCATACTGGAGTAGCGATTGGTGAATCTATGGTAATTGGATACCATCTACGCCAAAAGATTGGGAGCATCGGTTGCATGAATATATCATTCAACCCTTACAGCAATATGACTCTACCAAGGTAAAAAATACATCCAATAGCGTATTGGTCATTAATTTGATGGATGTGATGTATACCAAGCAAATTAATGCGATATGTTATCTGTCAGCGGATTGTGGTATTGCGCTGATGATGTTCAGAATAGTCGCTGGTGGTAAGGATGTATCTTGACGGTGAAAGCAAAGCACCAGCAGCGATTGTGAACACCTGCCCAATGTTTTATTTTCTGAATCCAGAAAATGAAATAACCAAAACAACAGTTAAAGCCAAGAATATTAACTCAATAGGTGAGTTCTTCATTTGCTGCCGCAGACTTTCGAGACCACTGAAGGTGAAGCGGGCTGGGCTACGCTTGGGTCTGTTGGATAAAATATCTCAAATGAGGCCTCATTTTGGATCAGAAATTATGGGTTTAAAAACACGAGCAGCCGGTTTAAAACCATTGATTTATTTGAGTTAGAACCTGGCCCCGAGATTTAGCATGAAATTTACGAAATAACGAAAACGTGATGAATTAAGGGGCCATTGATGTACTTGATTTTTAGGAAATGAGTTATGCAACAAAACCATCCGGATCCCTTAACTGATGGCGCGACAGCCGTGATTACCCATCAGGTTGATAAGGATAAACATGCTGAATATGAAGCCTGGTTAGATGAGATCACCCCGCAAAGTAAAAGTGCGCCGGGTCATCTGGACTTTAATGTTATCCGACCAATCGCGGGATTGACCGAAACGTATACGATTATTATTCGCTTTGATACACAGTCACATTTGCGTGGGTGGATGGAGTCGGCGAAACGCAGTGAATTGATAGCCAAAGCATCGCCATTACTGGTAAAAGGGGACGATTTTTATCTTAGTAGCGGGCTGGATTTCTGGTTTACGCCGAAGCAGGCGAATACCAAAATTCCTATTCGCTGGAAACAGGCTTTGGTCACTTGGTCAGCGATCTATCCGCTGGTGTTGGTATTGCCGTTTTTGCTACCGCCACTTCACAAGCTGGGACTACCTGATAATCATTATCTGGATAACTTGATCATTACCGTTATTGCGGTTTTGCTGATGGTCTATGTGGTAATGCCGCGCTATACCAAGCTCATTCATGCATGGTTGTTTCGTGGCTGTTAGGCTTAGAAAAAGGACCTTGAGATCAAGAGGTTTCAAATGCTGGCTATTTTACTCGACCCCGATGATTACCCTATCGGTAATGTGAAATGACATTAGAACGGAAGATTGCCGGGCTTTTTAAGCTTGATGATGACAACTGGATGAGGCACGCGAATCCAATCAGTGTCTGGACCCGATATTCTGTGCTACCTGTTATCGTCATCGCGTTCTGGAGTAGAGAGTGGATTGGCTGGTGGTGTTTGGTGCCAGGGCTGGCATCGCTTCTGTGGTTATTTTTCAATCCAATTCTTTTCAAAAAACCTAAATCGACCAAAAACTGGGCATCAAAGGCTGTTCTGGGCGAGCGCGTTTTTTTGAACCGGGATATTGTTCCAATACCGGATAACCATAACACTCCGCTACATGCGATTCTTAATGGAATTTCGTTGGTAGGCGTGCTGTTGTCGGTCTGGGCGACTGTCTATTTCTCGGTATGGGGCGCTATGTTAGGTGTTGCATTGGCCTATCTTGGCAAGAGCTGGTACCTGGACCGAATGGTCTGGCTTTACGAAGATATGAAGGAGAAGAACGAGCTTTATCGAAGTTGGGAGTATTAGGGCTTGTTGATCTCTCAGAGCCACCACTGCTGGAAGCTATATTTTCGTCAGACAAGGTATAAATGATGGATGTAGTTGTTCTACATAAGGCATTTCCAACACCGTAGGCGGAAATATAGCCCCAGCCCTTCAGGTTGAGGCTGAAATTTAAGATAAACACGCCCTAGGGGTATGGCAACACCGAACGTAAACCAAGATGTTCAACGAATGGAATGAAGTCACGGTCAAGGAACAGTAACGGTATTCTTTGTTCGATACAGAAAGAGGCGATTATGACATCTGTTGTCTTACGGATGGTGATGCCTTTTTTGCGCAGTGCACGATAATTTTCAGCGCATTTTTCAGGCATGCCTTTGCCAAACATTTCAAGCCGTTCCAGCGTAAGCAGGGTCTGCTTGGTTAAACGATAATCGCGGTCGTCGCGGATACCTTGGAGTATTTCCAGGAAAATCAAATCCCCCATGGCGATAGTACCTTCGACAATCCCGGCATCGAGCGTATCGGTATGTTGGTTTTGAACACCATTGAAGTAATCGATCCAAACGCTGGTATCGACCAGTATCATTTGCCTCCTCGCATTTCGTCCAGATCACCTTCCCATTTGACCCGGCCGCGCAGCTTACGAATATCCTGCTGCTGACTTCGCAGAAGCAGGAGTTTAAGACCTTGTTCTACTGCTTCTTTTTTGGTGGTGCAACCCGATGCTTTTAGAGCCTCAGCCATCAATTTGTCATCTATAACAATGTTGGTTCTCATAAATCACCTGTGTGTATGTATTTAAGATATATACACATTATCATGAGAAAAGCGATATCACAACCAGCGGAATTCAACGATACTTACACTCCAAAAAACCGATGAAAGATGGCTGCTTTTTCCTGAGCTCCATCTCACCGAATCTTATTAAATCTCACTTCGGCTAAGCCAATAAAAAAGCCATCCAGCCAAAACAAGAAGGATGGCCGACCACTCCATCCTGTGCTGTCATGAAATGATAGTTGAAACTTAAATTATAAATTTTATTTATACCGAACATAAATAATTATGTCTTTTATTTATTGCATCCTTGGTCTAGATTAAAAAAATCAGAAATGACTGGTCATCAGTGACACGCTTTTCCACCTATGGAATTGCAAATCGAAAGGATGAATATTTTGGCATTACTAACATTACGACAACTGCTTGATTATGCCGCAGAGCATGACTTTGTAGTTCCCAGCTTCAAAGTCAATAATCTGGAACAGATGCAGGCAGCAGATGCTGGAGACAGTCCGGTTATCAAGCAAGGTTCAGCAAGTGGCAGAAATGTTGCCGGTAAATCATTTCTTCGTCAGTTATTTCTCGCGTCCATTAAACGTTATCTCCATATCCCCGTTGTTATGCATCGAGATCACGGTGCGTCACCGGCTGTCTGCGTCAGGACAATTCAGTCAGGTTTCAGCTCGCTAATGATGGATGGTCAATGCTTGAAGATAAACAAATACACCAGGGGAGATTATGCCTAGCGCATAACAATAACCAACAATCCGACAATTTAAGGTCATGAAACCATTCATTGTTATTTCGCAGAATTTGGAGCGATAAATGAGCACACATAAAACCTTAACCCCGTTCATCTTTGAACAGCAGCAATCGCTGCCTGATGAATCGGGCTATTTAAGTCTGTTGCAAAACGATCTAGCAACAGCATGTAAACAAAATTCTTTTACGGTTGGTCGAGGCGTCATTACTGGCATGTTGGGCGCCTCGAACTCAACCAATCTAAAAGGTAAAACCCAACATCAGCCCGATTTCATTGCCAATGACATGCTGCTCGATGCCTTCTCGTGGGTCGGCTACCTAGCCCGGAAATTGTGCTCGTAAGAAAGTCAAATCCGCCTCCCAATGCCTACCACCAAGGAGAAGGCTTAAATGTCTATTTCCCATCCGATTATTGCTGTTACCGGTTCTTCAGGAGCCGGTACTTCAACCGTAAAACATGCTTTTGAAGATATTTTTCGCCGGGCTAATATCAACCCCGTCGTTATTGAGGGCGATAGCTTTCACAAATATACCCGTGAAGAAATGCGCGCTGAAATCATCAATGCTGAAGCAGAAGGCCGTTCGCTGACCCACTTCGGGCCGGAAGCAAACTGCCTGGATAAATTGGAACAACTGTTCCAAACCTATTCTGAAAGCGGTCGTGGTGAAAAGCGTCACTACATCCATGATCAGTGTGAAGCAACCAGATATAACCAACCCCCAGGCACCTTTACCAAGTGGCAAGAAATCGATAATGACAGTGATTTACTGTTTTATGAGGGGTTGCATGGCGGTGTAGTCACTGATGAAGTCAATATTGCCCAGTACACCGATTTGTTGATTGGTGTGGTACCGGTTATCAATATCGAATGGATTCAGAAAATCAAACGTGACTGCGCCAACCGTGGCTATTCGCAGGATGCCGTGGTGGACGTGATCCTCAAGCGGATGCCGGATTATATTCACCATATAACACCCCAATTTTCCCGTACCCATATCAACTTCCAACGGGTGCCACTCATCGATACTTCCAACCCCTTTGTGATGCGTGAAATCCCGACGGCGGATGAAAGTCTGTGTGTGATCCGTTTCAAGAACCCGGAAGTGGCGGACTTTCCCTATTACCTGTCAATGCTGAAAGATTCGTTCATGTCACGTCCCAACAATATTGTGGTACCCGGCGTCAAGATGGGCCTGGCGATGGAAATCATTCTGACACCGTTCGTCGAAAGGATAATGGATAAACGTAAGCGTGGTTAAAGACGCTGTAAAGGTGGGACAAAAGAATATTTCATTTGCGAAATATTCTGGTTATGAAGCGTTATTTGCATTTGATGAGGGTGCTTTGGGTTAAATAGACCCTGATCTTATGTTGAATGGTCCGGATTTAGAAAGATATCAGTAAAGCCTGAGCATCAGACAACTTGACTTTTTATCGGCCTGATACTTATACGCCAAAAAAACGATAGAAATAACGCAGTTTTTCCTGTGCTTCTTCCAACGAAATCTGGGTGAATCGAATTTCGGTATTGGCTTGTTGCTGAGCCAGTAAAAAAGCATCCAACACAAACAAAGTGCCGAGTTTGGGATAGCCGCCCATGGTCTGGCGATCTTTCAGCAGGATAATGGGCTGGCCATCCGGCGGCAGCTGGATGGTGCCATAGGCGATGCCTTCAGAAATAATTCCTTGCACATTAGGAATAATCGGTTCGCCTTCCAGTCGAAGCCCCATGCGATCGCTTTGTGGTGATATACGGTATATCCGGTTATAAAGCTTTCCCAGTTCGGCTGCATCGAACTCATCAGTCTGATTGCCAGACATCACACTGAGAATTAAAGGTTGCTGATAGTCTGGAATAAATAGCGGCGGGACACGCGTAGTTAATTTTGGTTGGTGTTGACTGCAAGGCAAAAAGTCATTGGTTTTTAACGGATTGCCGTAACCGTCAATGCCGCCAATTTTTTCTCGCATGACTGTCGCGACAGAGCCAAAGCTGGGTTGCAACTCAAAACCATTCTGTATCGCCAGATAGCTACGTATACCGGATGTCGCATGGGCAAAATTCAGTTTATCGCCCACCTTGAGGGTATGCGTTTGCCAGTTTTCAATAGGGTTATCATTGATGGTGGCGTTCATCTCAGCGCCGGTTATGGCGATATTGGTATTAGCTAATACTTCAAGTTGTAAACCACCAAAACAAATCTCTAAAGCCGGGCTGTTAGGTGGATTATTAAGTAAACGGTTAGCCCATAAAAAAGCATGTTCGTCGGCAGCACCGCCGGGTGAGAGCCCGATATGTTGATAGGCAAAGCGTCCCAAATCCTGCACCAGCGTTAAAATGCCAGGTTTGAGCACTTTTAGACCGGGCTGCGTCATTCGATCTGGCCTCCTGCCAAGAGAAATTCAGCTTTGCTGACCGATACAAATTTCACTCTGTCACCAGGACGCACTGGACATAATTTAGGGCTGTTACGGTCAAACATTTTCATCGTCGTACGACCTAGAATATTCCAGCCACCGGGTGTACTGATCGGATACACCGCAGTTTGTTGATCGGCAATGGCAACTGAACCGGCCGCAACATGAGGTCGTGGTGTTTTCAGTCTTGGTGTGGCGAGTTGGTCCGATACATTGCCCATATAAGCAAAGCCAGGTGCAAAGCCAATGGCAAAGATTTGATAAATGGTTTCGCTATGCCGATGAATAACGTCATCAATGCTGATTTGATGATACTCGGCAACATGTTGTAAATCAGGCCCCACCTCAGGGTGATACCACACCGGAATTTCAACCAATTTACCCATTTCGGTAGGGCTGATATTCAAGTTGGCAAGATGCTGCTGAATTTTATGCTGAATGCTGGGGAAGTCATTCTTTCTTGGATCATAACAAAGCATCAGGGTGGTATAGCTTGGCACCAAGCCGCGAATTTCTTCCTGAAATTCTTTTTGTAGCCGTTTGGTGGCGGCACGAATGATGGGGACCAGATCCGTGTTTAACTGATCACCAAACCGGATTAACACGGCATCCGGTCCAGCATGTTCAATATGAAACTCGAGCTTCATCAGCTGCGATAAAGTTTGTTGAAGGAATTGCGGATATGTCGAACAGCCTTCACAGCTTCAGCGTTATCCCCATGTACACATAAAGTGTCAGCATCGAGCTTTAATCGCTGACCATTTCGGCTGATGACAATACCTTCGGTGGCCAGCAATAAAGCCTGTTCAAGGATTTGTTGTTCTGAATGATAAACAGCGCCTTCCTGAGTGCGGGGTCGCAGTTGGCCGTTATTCTCATAGGCACGATCAGCATAGGCTTCGAAGAGTAATTTGATACCAAACTCGGCAGCAATCGATTCGGTTTTACGATTATCAGTGGAGGCCAGTACCATTAAGGGCAAGTTACTATCGTAGGAGGTAATAGCCTCAAGCACTGCGCGCAGAATATCGGCATCACGCATCATATCGTTATACAGCGCGCCATGCGGCTTAACATATTCAACACGAGCATCATGGGCGCGGCAGATGCCGTCCAAAGCGCCAATCTGATATTGCACCATGGAAATAATTTCCAAGGGTGAGCATTGCATGCTGCGACGACCAAAGCCAATCAGATCTGGATAACTTGGATGAGCACCAATTTGTGTTTTTGAGTGTTTCGCCAATAAGACGGTTCGGGTCATGGTGACGGGGTCAGAGGCATGAAAGCCACAGGCAATATTGGCCATATCCACCAATGGCATAACCTGTTCATCCATTCCCATTGACCACTGGCCAAGACTTTCGCCCATATCACAGTTCAATAACAGTTTTTTGATTGGGAGTTGGCTATGGTTCATGGTTCAGCAAGTTCAGTAATTGAAAGGTTAGGTAGAGGATACACCCTTATTTTCATGACAGAAATTTTCCTGGTTTGCCATGTTCACTAATGTTGAAGGTACTTATTTTTGAGGAGCTATTCCTGAAGTTTGAACTTATGATAGCCTTGCAAGTCAGAGGCTTTATTCGTTTGGCGGCTGAACATAATAAAACTGAATCAGCGTGACTGCTGTGTAGAAATTAGCCAAACGTTTGAAGGTTTTGTTGTTCATCGATAGCCATTCAGCAATGGAGACTATCATTGACGAGCAGGGCTTATAAGGAGAGAGTAGTAAACGTCTACCAGACGTGCTGTTTTCTGTTCAAAAATAATTAATCAATAATAATTGAGGGCAGGTGCTTATGGTATCTAACGATCTAAATAATAGCTCGACGCCTAACTGGGCCAGTATTCTTGGCGTAGTGGCGATCATGCTGGGTGTCTTTCTGACAGCAATGCATGGCACAGAGTTAATGAAACAATCAGTAATTACTTCCAATATGCCGGCATCGGGCGAAATGCCTGAGGCAGATTGTCCATTAGGCGAACTTGATGAAGAAGGCATCACTCTTGAACAGTGTGAATTCCTTGTTGATTATGTACAAGGTGTTGTGCAATCAACCCCCGAGGGATTTCCGGGCACGATGATGGCTCTGGCATTAATCGGTACCTTACTTGCGTTTTCCTCAGTGATTATCGGTGGCGCTCTGGTGAACTACACCTCATGGTCTTCCATGGCGGCTGTAGTGATATTTGCCGGACTGGCAATAATTGATCTGCTGCAGTTTGCAACCGTGGTGAACGCGGGACCTATTTTGCGAGGCATGTACCTTTGGAGCATCCTGTTGTGGTTCATTTTGCATTTGATGCTATTGGTTGGCGCTCTCGCTGGTCGACATACCGAAGCGGCACGCATTCATCGTGAAGTTGCCTGATTCTCACAAATAATTAATTGGAAGATATTATGCAAAGACAAGGTTTTAACAGAGCGGTCGTGGTCCTTCACTGGTTGCTGGCCGTATCAATCTTTTTTCTCTTTATTTCCAGTTGGTGGATGATGGGTTTACCGTTACCATCGCAGGAACTTCAATTTCGGGCTTTTCCATTTCAATTGCACAAAAACATCGGGTTGACGCTGGTAGTACTGTTGATCGTGATGCTTTATATGCGATTAAAATACCCTCCGGCACCGCCGTCGGCACAGGATATGACGCCGTGGATGCATAAGTCAGCGATCCTGGCCCACATCGCCATTTACGGACTTATCTTTTTTGTCTGTATCAGTGGTTATCTCTCTTCGGCACATACCAAGTGGGATACCGTAGTGTGGTGGTCATTTACCTTGCCACGTATTGCTAAAGCCAATGAGGATATGAATGAATTCTGGGGTGAGCTACACACCTACTCAGCATGGATTCTGCTGGCATTAGTCACAGTGCATGTCAGTGGCGCGATTTATCATTCTTATCGAAATGACGGTATTATCAGACGCATGATGCGTTGGTAAGCATCGCTGTAATAGTTAAAATTGAAGGGTCGCTAAGCGGCCCTTTTTTTTGCAAATATCCACTGTGATTTTCAATAACGGTGTAAATTTTCAATCAACGTCTGATGAAATTTATCCGAAGCCTGAATTTGTGGCGAATGACCTAACTCTTTAAAGGTGATTAAAGTGGCATCAGGTATTTGATCAGCCACTTGCTGGCTGATTTTTGGATAGTTACCCAGCTCAGATTGTTTATCTTTTGGTGTCAGGTTTTTACCAACCGCCGTATTATCCTGTTCACCTATCAACAATAAAGTTGGCATTTGCAGATTTTTAAATTCATACACTACTGGCTGAGTCAGAATCATGTCGTAGGTCAGCGCTGAGTTCCAGGCGACAATTTCTTTTCCCGGGCCCCGAAACATGCCGGCCTGCATTTCCACCCACCGATCATATTCCGGCTGCCAGGTTCCAGCATAATAGGTATTTTTTTGATAATGACGAATGCTCTCTGCGTTGGTTTTCAGGGCATTTTGATACCAATCATCAAGTTCACGGTAGGGCACCCCTTTGGCCAGCCAATCCTCCAGACCTATGGGGTTTACCATCACTAACTGCTGAACCTTTTCAGGGTTTAACAAAGCATGACGAGTGGCCAGCATACCGCCCATTGAATGCCCCATAACCGAATAACGCTCAACCGCTAAATGATCAAGTAACTTGCTGGTGTTGGTGGATAATTGATGAAAGCTGAATTGATAATGATCAGGTTTGCTGGATTTACAAAAACCAATCTGATCCGGTGCAATAACGCGGTAACCATTTTTTGTCAGAAACTGAATAGTACCTTCCCAGGTAGCGGCGCAGAAGTTTTTACCATGCAGCAGCACCATTGCCTGACCATTGGGTGTTTCAGGCTGAATATCCAGATAGGCCATCTCAAGGGACTGACCTTGTGAATTAAACTGGAAATAGTCAACGGCAAACGGATACTCAAAACCTTCCAGTCTGGGGCCGTACTTATTTTCCGTAGCCAGAACGGGCAGGGTGAACATCATAATAACGATATAAAGCAGGTGAAACATAAACATTTTCTCCATAAACATTATCCAGTAAACGCTATAGATAATGATGGTGGTTTTATTATGACCCTAGCTGTTTATTGCTGTGACGATCAAACCAATTATCCAGCCGATCAACGCAATCATCAGCACCAGAATGCCCAATAACACGGCAATAAAGACAATGTTCTCCAGCAGAGATTTGCGATAAATCTTTTGAGGCTGTTGCTGATAATCGTTCAGCAGCATCGCATTGCGTTTATTCGCTTTCCAGACAAAATCAAACACGTCACCGGCAAGCGGAATAGCACCCAGAACCGTGTCGATCATCATATTGATAATCATTCTGCCCAGGATCATTCGCGGTACGCCCAATTGATGAGCCTTATAAATAATGACGCTGGATAACAGGCCACCTATAAAATCTCCGACCCCCGGTATCAGACCAATAAAACCATCGAGACCAATTCTATAGCCACCGGGCAGGGGGATGCTTTCATCCAGAAACCAACTTAAACATTCAACAAAACGACTTTTTGTTTTCATGATTCGATATCCTTTTCCAGAAGGCTTACCACATTTAAGCCTTGTTGATAAAACGCATATTTTAATGGGGATTTAAGTTTGACCAGTTCACCATCAACAGCGACAGTTAACCACTTGTTGCGTGAACGGACATTAACTTCGATTCGTTCAACAACGGCATTGTCCAGCTGTTGTTCACGTGAAAGTGGATTGACACCACGAAACATCGCTTGAGCCGCTACAGTTAATGCGGCAATCCGGGTACTACAACGTAACACAATGAAGTGTAGCCCCTGCTTACCACCGCGTTTATTCTGCCCCACATCTGGCAGTTTAAGCTGTCTCTCGCCCACACCAATAAAGACTAAAGGAGTGAGAAATTTGGTATCGTTAATATGCACACTTACCCGTCTGAAATTGATTAATCGTCGAACAGCAGCAATGAAGCTCGCTGTCAGATAGGGCAAGTGACGTTCAAGCTTTTCCCGGCTTTCTACAAAGTGCACATAAGCCCCGACCGAGCTGGTGTTTAGAAACAGCTGCTGGTTCACCATGGCAAATGATGTCGGTTGTGCCTGTCCGTTGAGAGCCAGTTGTAATGCTTCATCAATATCGAGAGGGATATTAAGACGCTTGGCAAAATGATTCAGCGTACCTCCCGGAATAATGGCCAATTCAGTATTACTGTCAACCACGATTACAGCAGCCAGTGACAGGGTTCCATCGCCACCAGCCACTACAATTCGTGGAAGTCCCTTATCAACAGCTTTTTGAACAGCTGCATTCAGCTCGTCTACATCCAATATATTGACAGTGACATTAGACACTGAAGACAAGGCTGCTATCACCTTATCGGCATTGCCACCATTTTTGTTGATAAATACAGGCAATGAATTGAAGCCAGGATTACTGTTCATACCAACCATCTGTTTGTTTGATAAATAACTGTCTGGTGAGATAAGCAAAATCATTACCCGACCAGTGATAACGGGAAACCAGAATCTTGTCAGGATCAACTTCAAGCAGATTGAAACTATTGGGATAGCCGGATAGTAATCGGTCTGAAGTGGTTGTTCCGGCATGAGAGATAATAATGCCACCATGAACATGACAATAATCCAAATGCACATGACCACTGAGAATAATATCCGGGCCATTTTGCTGAAACTGTTGAATAGCCGTTTCAGCGCCACCAATCAAACCGCGATGTTGGTGACCCGTGGGTAACCAAAAAGGATGATGAGCCACTAAAATCCGAATTTTCTGAGGTGACGCTGTTGTGAAAAAGTCCTGAATACGTTTGATTTGACGGGCATTGATACGTCCCCGGGACCAATCAGCAGAATAACCGACTCGCCTGGCGGTATTAATGCCGATGATCTTATATGCCTCGGTTGCAATGGTGGGTTCCAGATCCGCAGTAATAAACTGCTGCCACTTTTTCCAGGGATACAGGAACCGTTCATGCAGACGGAAGGTACTTAAATCATGATTGCCGGGGGTGATCAAATACGGGGGAATGAGTCCATCAAGAAAATTTGCGGCCTGAATAAACTCACTGGTTTTGGCTCGTTGAGTCAAATCACCACTGATAATGACCCGTTCTGGAGATAATTCAGTTATTTTCTGATTAAGTACAGACAATACTTTGGGTATCAAACGCCCAAAATGTAAATCTGAAATATGTAAAATCCGTTTCATGCACAACCTCTAGATGGTGGCGGATGCTGTTAAGACATTGCTTAACTTCTAAATACTTATTGTCCTGCCTTCTGCTTACTTAAGCCTTAATGTGAAGCAACATCATCGTAAGAAGTAATTTAAGTACTTGTCTTTTATGGAAAAATAACTTAAAAGGAAAGTTGGAATTATTTCCAGCGAATTTCAAGGAGGAGGGGATGAAACAGCTTAAAAGGGTTATTTTTACCGTTTTTTGTTTTAGTTTTATGACGACAGTTCAGGCCAATGATTTTGATATTGTCGGACTGAAATTAGGTATGAGCTTTGAAGAAGTAGAAAAGACGCTGCTTGATTATGGCGCGAAACCGGAAAGTATTCAGCAACAACATCAATTTTTTCATTACCACGACGGGGCTGAACTCCACAAAACAGAGACTTTCCTGCATAGCGTGACGGCAGGAAAAGATGTGATGGGGGAAAAAGGCCGGGATCAGGATAGCTTCATTGTGAATTTTTCGCCTCCACCGGAACAGTCTCGGGTTGTGGCGATTACTCGAATGGTCACCACACGCAATAATCCCACGACGGTAGGTCAATACATGGCGGCCCTTAACGATAAATATGGTGAACCTCAGACTATCGGGAGTCGTCTGGTCTGGTGGTTTCCAGAGGGAAAACAGAGCTGTTATTCCGCTACCAATCTGGTGATGTCGCCGGATATTGACCAGATTATGAAGAGTATCTTTTTGTCGAGTGGTAACCGTTATTTCCTGGATCGGTTTCAAAATACCAAACTTACCAGTATTGATGATTGTGCTGGTTATCTCGTATACGAAATGGGCATGTTACAACCCGATGCACCAGCCAATAGAGTCACTGCCACCATGATAGATGCACCGACGTGGGTGAAAGCTAACCTGAAATCGATGGAATGGGTTGAGCAGCTGCAAACCGAAGCGACTGAAGCAAGGTTGGCTGGTAGTAGTAAACCTACTTTATAAGGAACAATCAGATGAAAAAAATACTTATTATTAGCCTACTTTCTCTTTGGCTGACAGCCTGTAGCTCAGGGTTGGAGGGCACTTATGCTGATGACATTGGCATCTATCACTTCACGTTTGAACCCAATGGCAAAGTCATGATTCGTGAAAAAGGACAGATGCAGGAATATGAATATAGAGTTGATGGTGACCAGATATTGATTGAGTTGAGCGAAGAGGATGAGGAAATCCTGATTATTAACGATGATGGTTCGCTGTCACCTAAAGGCTTGAAAAATATTTATTTGATCAAGCAGGAATAAATTCGGTAATTTAACATCGCATTCAAAAAGGCGCTTTTAGCGCCTTTTTTTTTAACATTTGGAGTTTTTATGAATTTTCGTATAGCTACATTACTTGCTTTTATTATTCTAAGTTGCCCAAATTGATATTGAATCTCAACCGGACTGACTGAACATTATTTGCTAAATAAACACTATCAGTATTCGATTCTGCCAAAATTACTGACAGGCTGTTGCCAATAGACGATGCCACGTCCTACCGCTTCAGCCAGTCCTGAGAGAATGATCGGTATGGTCGGCGCACTCACGAGCAATTCGTATTGCGAACGCTTGCGCCTCCCCGAGACCTGCTCTGCCACGCTAAGTCCTTGCTGCTGACCATGTCCGTAAACGGTGTATGAGCTAAAGCCCACAATCTGCTCAATGGAAAGCAGGTAATCCACCAAATCTTCTTCGAGTTCCGGTGCAATGTTGAGCATCAGTATGCAGATTTCCTCGGTAGTTTGTCCGTGAGTTGACGTGTTCATACACTGTCTCCAGAGCTGTTGAGGGGACGATGAAATGCCTTATAAATGATTGGAAGCATAAAAAGGGTCAGCAGGGTGGAACTGATCAGTCCACTGATCACGACGATCGCCAGTGGACGTTGAATTTCAGAACCTGGGCCGGTAGCCAGCAGCAGTGGCACCAGGCCGAAAGCACAGATCGTAGCGGTCATCATCACCGGACGCAGCCGTCGCAGTGCGCCTTCAGTTACCACCGTGGCAATATCCAGACCTTTAGCTCGTAATTGATTGAAGTAGGTCATCATCACCACGCCGTTCAATACTGCAATACCCAGCAGAGCGATGAACCCCACCGATGCAGGCACAGACAGGAACTCACCGGTCACCCACAAACCGATCAGTCCGCCTGTCAGGGCAAAGGGAATGTTAGACAGAATTATCAGCGTCTGTTTAATGGAATGGAACGTCAGAAACAGCAGTAGTGCAATTAATGCAAGCGCGAGCGGCACCACGAGCATTAGACGTGCGGCCGCACGCTGCTGATTCTCGAACTCGCCGCCCCATTCCAGATGATATCCATCCGGCAGCTCGACATTGTCTGCGATTAGAGCCTGTGCATCTTCTACAAAGCCCACCAGATCCCGTTCTGCCACATCGGTGCGGATAACACTGAAACGCTGACCGGATTCACGGGAAATTAGAATGGGTCCTTCAACACGGGCGACAGTGGCTATCTCTGAAAGCGGAATCTTGCCACCATCAGGCAAGTCAATGAAGCTGTCGTTTAGACGCGCCAGACCATCACCTTCAATGGCTGCGTAGCGCAGCATCAGGGGTATGCGTGCACTGCCTTCAATGACATTGCCGACGTTGACACCTTCAATCTCTGCACGCAGACGAAGCTGCAGTGCATCAGCATCCAGCCCCAGCCGCCCGGCCATGATGCGATCGATGCTCACCTGTAGATACTGAGCGCCCTCGTTGAGTGTTGCAAAGGTATCAATGGCACCGGGAATGGTCTCCACTTGCGTAGCGATCTGTTGCGCAAGGGCGTTGAGTGTGGTCAGGTCGGGGCCGAACAGTTTGATGGCGACATCACCACGCGAGCCAGTGAGCATCTCCGATACGCGCATGTCGATCGGTTGCGTAAATCCATAATTAAGACCGACGAAACGATCCATTACCTCGCGAAGATGCTGTTCAAGTTCTGCCTTGGTCGCGACGCCCCATTCTTCGACGGGACGTAACTGCAGGAAAATATCAGTCTCGTTCAGTCCCATCGGATCCATGCCCATCTCATCTGAACCGATACGTGAGACGATGCGTGCAACCTCCGGTACCTCTTCGAGAATCGCACGTTCGACCTGAAGCACGATGCGAGTGTTTGCTTCGAGGCTGATCGACGGAATTGTTTCCAGTTGAATGAGGATATCGCCTTCATCCATGGTGGGCATGAAGGTCTTGCCAATCAGTGGAAACACCACAAAGCTGGCTGCCAGCAAAACCCCTGCGGCACTTAAAACCACGATGGGGTGAAGCAGTGCTTTACGCAACAAAGGCTTATAGGTTTTTGCCAGGGTTCGGCTCAGCCAAGGCTCAGCATGGGCATCAGAGCGGACAAGGAATGACGCAATGACGGGAATCAGGGTCAGGGATAACAACAGCGATCCAAGTAAGGCGAAGACGATGGTTATCGTTACAGGACCGAAAAGTTTTCCTTCCAGCCCTTCCAGTGTCAGTAGCGGCAGGAACACGATGACAATGATGATGATACCGGAGGTCACAGGGGCCGCCACATCCCGCACGGCACGGTAGATAATATGCAGGTGTGGCAGTCGGCGTGTGCCGCGCTGATGCGCAAGTGATGACACAATGTTTTCGACGATCACGATGGATGAGTCGACCAGCATGCCGATCGCAATAACCAGTCCCCCCAGGCTCATCAGATTGGCTGACATCCCCATATTTCCCATCATGAGAAACGTGAACAAGGCTGATAAGGGCAGGATGACAGCCACAGTAAGTGCGGCACGCACATTGCCAAGGAACAAACCAAGCAGAATGATAACCAAAACCACGGCTTCCAGAAGGGCAGAAGATACTGTGCCTACAGCACTTTCGATCAGTACCGTACGGTCATAAAAGACTCTGATCTGCGTGCCTTCTGGTAAGGTATCTTGCAACGCCTGCAGCCTGGATTTAACGCCCTGCACAACTTCACGGGAATTGGCTCCACGCAGCCCGATCACCAAGCCCTGTACGGCTTCCGCTCCACCATCCGCGGTAACCGCGCCGTAGCGCTCCATACTACCCGTGGTGATACGTGCCACTTCTGATAGCGGAATGCGATCGCCCTCAGCATTTACGACGTACGTATTGCTGATGTCTTCAAAGCCGTTAATCGCCCCTTCTACGCGAACCAGAATGACTTCCTCTCCCTGATCGATCCGTCCGGCACCATCATTTTTGTTGTTGGTGCTGAGTGCGTCGGCGATATCCTGCAACTTAATGCCCATTGCTCTCATGGCTTCACGAAGAGGTTTGACTTCATAGGTGCGCACAAAGCCGCCGAGCGAGTTCACATCAGCAACTCCGGGCACGTTACGCAGCGCCGGACGAATGGTCCAGTCGAGCAGGAAGCGCTTTTCCTCCAGTGTCATGGATGGATTGTCGATGGTGAACATAAACATGTCGCCCAGAGGTGTGCTCATCGGCGCCAGTCCGCCGCTGATGCCACCGGGTAGATTGTCCCAGACATTGCTGAGTCGTTCGGTGACCTGTTGGCGAGCCCAGTAGATGTCGGTACCGTCCTCAAAATCCAGTGTGATGGAGGTCAGTGCGTACTTGGAGATGGAGCGCAGCATGGTTTGGAACGGGATGCCCAACAATTCTACTTCCACAGGTTGTGTGATAAGTGACTCTACTTCTTCCGGGGTCATTCCCGGCGCCTTGATGATGATCTTTACTTGTGTCGGCGAAATATCGGGGAAGGCATCAATGGGAATATTGAGCAGTGCGCGGCCACCAAAGCCAAGTAACAGTATTGACAGCAACAAGACCAGTAGCCGTTGGCTGAGTGACCATTGAATCAGTGAAGACAACATTATTCAGCTCCACCTAATCCAAGTTGAATACCCTTGAGAACGGCGGTGCCCTGAATGACGATCTCTTCGCCAACCGCAATGCCTTCGGATGCCAGATAGTCAGTACCGATGGATTGCAGTTCCAAAGTACGTGCTTCAATCCCTGCAGCCGTTCGCACATAAATTATTGTCTCCCCGCCAGTATGCACGACCGCACGGTCAGGAATGAGCACACCCTTGCCGACCGGTGGCAGCACAAGCGATAAGACCTGCCCCGTGGTGAAGGAAGTATCGGCATCAAACTCCGCCAGCAATTTAATAGTCTGATTACTGCTGTCGATGACCAGGTCCTTCTGGCGCAACGTCAATGTCTCGCCACTATTGGCAATACTCAGCTGATGGCCAATCTCCAATGCTTCTGCTGCTTTGGCAGGAACCTGAGCGCTGATCCAGCGGCGAGTGCCTGCATTCAGTGTGGCGATGATTTGTCCAGCCTCTACATAGCTGCCGACGTTATACATGCGCTGGGACAGGACGCCATCCTCCTGCACCACCAAATAGAATTCTCCCAGGCCCGAACCCTGCTTGCGCAGCGCCTCGAGTTTTGCTCTATCGAAACCGCCTTGTGCCAGATGTGATCGCGCAGTGCGTTCAGCGGACATGGCCTGTTGTTTTAGCAGTCGGGTCTTTGTCAGACGCTGTTTCGAGATAACGCCCTCTGTGTATAGAGACTCGTCTTTGCGCAGTTCGAAGTCGGCTCCTTCCAGAGCAGAGACGGCATCGATCCAGGTATTTTGCAGTGGCAAGATGGAAGGACTACTGAAGGTGGCGAGAATAGTGCCCGCACTTGCACTCTGTCCGGGTATGAGGTTCCATGAAACCAGTGTACCGGCCCAAGGTGTTGTCAGGCTTGCAGCACTGTCCGGTGAGTTGACGACTGTCGCGGCATATCGTGCGCCGGAGCTCGTGTCCACTGGTATGGCTGGAGCAAAGACAATCCCCATCCTGGTTACATCTTCACTGTTAATAGGCACGATCTCCTGAGCACTGAGAGATGCGGAAAAAATTGCCAAAACAGCCACAATGAATTTCTTGCGGAAAAAAAAGCTCATGGCAGGACTCCAACGATTTGGTTAAATTCAGTAATCAGGCGGGCTTGTCGCAGAGTAATCACTTCAAGATCACGGGCACTCCGGCGCGTCTGCTGCAAGGCGATGACTACCTGACTTATATCGGTTTCGCCAGTAACGAAAGCGGTTTTTGCCATCTCCCACTGCTGACGTGCCAGCTGGGCCTGCTCCTTGCTGAGTGGCAGAGATTCATTCAATGTGAAAAGCTCGTGTGCAACCTCGTGAAGTTGCAGGTTCAACTCGCGGTAAGTATTGAGGTAGCGCACATCAGCGTCGACCTTGTTTCGGCGCGCCGAACTTGTGGAAGCATTGACATGTGCGCGACCACCGAAAGGGATGGTTACTGAGAGTGCCAAGGCATCTTGATAATCGTTTTGGTTACCGGCTCTTTGTCGACGTGAGCCAATGCTGAGAGTGGGGCTGCCTAGTGCATCCAATTCTGTCTTGTCGATTTCGGCGGCTGCCAGATCAATATCGCTTCTTAACAGCCGCAATAGAGGATGTTCTGGACTAACTTCTTCGGTTGTCTGGATTATTTCGACATGCGGCTTTGCAGGTCGCGTAGTTAGACCGGTCAGCATCTGGTAATTACGTTCAGCATCAACACGGGCAGCCTCTGCAGCCAGTTCATTTCGTTGCTGGGCCAGCAACAGTGTACGAGCCTGCAAAACATCACGCCGTGCGGTTTCGCCCGCAGAGTGCAAGGACTCAGCGATTGACAATAGTTGCCGAGCATCTGCTGTAGCCTGTTGTTCTGTTGCCAATAGAGTATCTGCATCCTGCATGTCTGCCAGTACCTGGCGTAGTCTTCCTGCCATACTCAAAGTAAAAGCTTCTTGCCACGCTGCTACCTGGGCATTGTATTGTTGTCCCCGGGCTTGCATGGTGTTCCTCTCACCAGATCGCCACAGGGGTAAAGTGATGCCATAAGTGAGCTCGCGTTCACCCAGGTCACTGAGCATTTGATCATCGATATAGTCTAGTTGCGCGCTTGGCCGGCCAGCAATCCAGCTTTCACCAACATCTACCATGGCCTGCGCCTGCTCTGTCCGTACTTCGGTTTCCAAAGCTTCAGGTGCGTGTGCCAATGTTTGTTCCAGCAGGGTAGTAAAATTTAAATTTTGAGTCGTGGTAAGTGGCGCATGATCGAGTTCCTGAGCATGCAGATTTGGCGTGGTCATGAGCACAACTAAAATGGTCAGTGTTGTAAGGCGTTGTATGTACGTTTTTTTCACTTTGTAAAGTTTCCCTATATAAAGTGGGAGGGTGAAAGCTTTTACGTCAGCCTAAGTCAGAGGTTGTAAAAAAATTGTCAACCCATTGAGTTGACTTTTTTTTGACATGCGCTGATGGAGACTGACAAAGTTATCGATTGGTGTAAGGAGGTGGCAGTGAAAGTGCTAGTGATCGAAGACAACCGCGACATCGCGGCGAACATTGCTGACTATCTCGAACCCAAGGGACATGTGCTCGATTTTGCTACAACCGGACCACATGGATTGAAGCTCGCGCTTAGCGAGCGTTATGACGTGATCGTCCTTGATATCATGCTGCCGGGACTTAATGGCATGGAGGTATGCAGGCGTCTGCGGAATGAAGGCAGCAACGATGTGCCGGTGCTGATGCTGACAGCCCGTGATCAGCTTGACGATAAGTTAGAAGGGTTTCAGGCGGGGGCCGACGATTATCTTGTGAAACCCTTTTCCGTGAAGGAGCTCGAAGTGCGGCTGCAGGCACTGATAAAGCGTGGCAGCTTCCACACACCACGGACGTTGATAGTGGGCGATTTACACTACGACCCGCAGACTCTCGCTGCCACAAGAGCTGGTAAGCTGTTGGAACTCAATCCAGTGCAACGCAAAGTGCTAGAGCTGTTGATGAGAAATACCCATCGTGTTGTCACCCGTGAAGAACTGGAGCAGCACATATGGGGAGATATGCTGCCCGATAATGATGTGTTGCGGATGCATATCTATAGCCTGCGCAATGTGGTTGATAAACCGTTCGCCACCAAACTGATTCACACTATTCATGGAGCGGGCTACCGACTGGTTGCCGAGCCATCACTACCATGAAATCTAAAGCATCCCTTAAATTTCGAATACTCGCTGCACTTGTACTCATCGTCAGCGTCACTAGTTTTTTGTTTGCAGGAGGGGTTTTGCTCATCAAGTCACAACTGGAGGCAAGAGTTTTCGGTGACATGGTGGCTGAGCAGTTGCGGGTGCTAACGGCACAACTGGATGATGGTACTTATCATGAAAATACATTGTTCACCGGCTGGGAGTTTCATATTGGTGAGAAAAGCACAAATATTGCCCCCGAGTTTGCTGAGTTGGAGCCAGGATCTCATCACACGGTCTCGATGGGAGGTTCGGTTTATCAGGTTGAAGTGGGCGAATGGAATGGGAGTCCTGTTTATTTGACCTACGATATTACCGAGTGGGAAGCACAGGAACATGCTGTATTACGTATGCTTCTCTATGGTCTTTTTCTGGTATTGATCGTGGCGATTGTCATGGGTTTGAGTGCTACACGGGCTATATTGGCACCGGTGCAGAATCTGTCGCGGCGACTCACTGATATTGAGCCGGGACAAACCGGCTTACGTATTGCTGATGATTATGTCGGCACGGAGATCGGTCAGATTGCTTCCTCGTTTGACAAGTATCAGGAACGTTTGGAAAAATTTGTCGAAAGGGAGCGATCTTTTACTGCAGCCGCAAGTCACGAGCTACGCACGCCGCTGACAGTGATGATGGGCGCCCTGGATGTACTCTCGGCCGATACTCATAGCCCTGCGTCGCAGCGAGCGTTGGAACGTATAAACCGAGCTTGCACAGAAATGCTTGCCTTCATCGAAGCAACGCTTCTTTTGTCGCGCGAAGAAAGCAGCCAGATCTATCAGGACAGCCCTATCGATCTCGTAGCTTTGATAGATCAATGTCTGGAAGATTATGCAGACCAGATCGCTGACAATTCAGTGCTGATAGAACGTAATTATGTGGGCTCGCCACAATTATTTCTGCCCGTTAATCTGGTGCAAATAACCATTAGCAATCTGCTGCGAAATGCCATCGAGCATACTCATGGAGGAAACATAAGGATTCACCTCCGTGACAAAGAATTTTCCGTCAGCGACACAGGTGAAGGTATCCCTGCTGACAAACTGTCACAAGTGTTTGAGCGTAGTTACAGTTCCAAGGTTGGGGGCACAGGACTAGGACTGAATATCGTTAGAAGAATTTGTGATCGATTGCACTGGACTATCACCCTAGATAGCACTCTTGGTCACGGAACAATAGTAACAGTGATTTTTCAACAAAAAGAGAGAGATGGATCCACGAGCTTATGATCAATTCGCCCGGGTTATCAGAGACGAGCTTTCTCGTGAGAGTTAGCTTATGAACAAAAGGTTGGAATATTCTCACGAAGTACGGAAATGCACCGTTCATTTGATATTAACCGCTAGACAACGATTCAGTCAGTTTTACATATATGGCCGGTGCTACTTTGAAAGTCAGCGGTGAGGTTGTCTCTGCATCATAACTATCGTTTTGATCGACCGGAATCTCACTATTGGTCGCGTCTTTGGTGTAAAGAAGATATATCGTTGTTGGTAATTTTTGACCAGCGATGGTTGGCGAACAGGTGTGCACAAAATAAATGTGTCAGCCTCATATGTGAAGTTAGGCTATTAAGTTAAGACCTCAGGGATGCTTACCTTTAATTAACTCAATAGCTTGTTTTTTATTACTTGAAGACTTTCACGGAATTTATAGCGGTTCAGCATATTACACTGATCACAAATTTCTAGGAGAAGGCCTGTTTGTTCTCTTAATAATAAAACCTGTCGAATACTCATCAAATTTATATTTGATAACACATGCTTATGTGCTATGTCATTGTAACAATATAAGTAATCCCCGCTTGCAGCAATGAACAAATCACTGTTTCTTGGTGAACATTTGAATTTGTTTTTCCACTTTTGTTTAAGGGCATCCTTTATTGATGGAACGAAATCTAACTCCTGTGAACGTAAATGGTATTCATCAATAATATTTCTTAAATTTTTGGTTGATTGCTTATGTTCACTCATTGCGCCCGCACGGTTATAGAGCGTGGGTGACATTGTGAGTAATTTAACACCATGTTTTTTTAACCATGAAATCGTTTCAGGTAAGGTGTCGATACATTCGACGAGAGGTGTAAGGCTAATGCCAAGTTGCGTATTACTGAGATACTTTTGTGCAAGTATTATGTTTTCTTTAACTTTTTCATGGTCTAAATTGACATGAACCCGCTTATATACGCGAGGATCGATACTTGAAAATGACAGCATTAAAAGTTCTAACTTGCCATCTATATGTTTTATGCGTTTTTTATCAAGAAGCTGTCCGTTGGTAACCATATCAAAGCGTGCAGGATGGTCACCTATTGCAGAGGTGTATTCCATAAACTTTGGATGGGAAGTCGGTTCCCCATATCCAGCAATTACAGTACGAAAAACATCATCAGTATTAATTCGACCAAGGGAATTATAAAAAATATCCTCTTTCATCAATTGAGGATGCTCAATTAGGCCTTGTGGACACATACTGCAACGAGCGTTGCACTTACTTGTCCACTCAAAGTTAACTGCGACTTTATACGGTTTCATGATGCTGTTTTTCAGGAACTAGTCTTGGAATATGTGCTGAGCAATTAGGAACAACCTGCTCTATTTCGACTAATATTGCACGTGGATAGGTCGGGAATAAACGTTTAACTTCCCCCTCTGTATGGATGCTTGCTTTACCATTAACCCGCAAACGTTCTCCAGTTGAGAAGTCTATAAACAAACAGCCAACATGAGGGTTTTGAATAATATTGCCAATACTCATAAAGGCACCGTTGCCATCGATGTCCGGGAAGGCAAGGTGCTTGGTATCTAACATGCGGATAAGATTAGGGCCACCACCTTTAAAGGAACAATCACATTTTCCTTGATTATCACTGGTTGCTAAAAAGAAAAACTCAGCCTGCTCTATTCGGTAGAAAAAGGGCTCAGGAATGTGGTTCCAGAGAAGTTTGTTTCGACGTGGTTTATCCCAGTAATAAGCAGTATTCCATTTTTCCTGTGCTTCGAGTTCACCACTATGAAAATTCGGATCATTCATTATAGATATTCACCATGTACTAGCTACATTAGCCTAAGAATATCAATGAAATCTTAAGACAGACTTAAAATACGGACTAATTAGACATGGTATTTTGAAGGTTAGCCCTGTTGCTGAAGGGTTGGAATATAAACCTTACGATGGCCCAGTCAACTTATTCCCAGGCAATTGAATAAAACCATCTTGAATCATCTTTTTTGTTGCTTCCTCAGGATCCTGATCATCAAAGGCAACACGCAAATAATAGGGAAGCATAGTAGGGCGTGGTGTTAGTTCAATTATATTGCTTTTAATAAGGCGCGTGATTATCGACTCAATGGTATCGACCATATTTTCTGGGGCACCATCAGGGTACTGTCTGGCCATATGCTGAATGAGTTCAGCGATAGTATGCTGACCATCTGCGAGAGTGACGATTACACCCATCCATGGTTCGAGTGGAATAGTGCTATTGCTTTCTTGAACATCTATGGCAGAGACGCTATCCGACTCGATTCTATAGACCATATTGCGTTTAAAGTAATGTGCGTGATTCAAAAGGACCTCCTTTTGAGGCTTATTTTTGGCTTAATAAAAAGCGAATTATAATAGCATCAACGGACTCCGGCATGTTGCTTTGTAATAAGTTAAAAGCGTTTCTTGTCATTAATAGTAGAGATGAACAACCGGTAAAAAGCCTTGTCGATTATATTTTTTCAATGCGTCAATCGCTTTGCAAGCAATAACCTGATTTTGACCGATCCGTATCTACTAAAATCAAGCCTGACTCGATGAATGGTAAGCTTTCAAGGATAATACTATTTTTGATTCTGGGAAGGATGCCATGCTGAAAGTGATCTACAGCAATTCGATGTCGCAGCTGGCTGCACATCTGGCGGAAACCCAGCAACAGGATCCTTTACCACCGCTGCAGGCTGAAACCGTGATGGTGCAGAGTAATGAGCTGGCGCGCTGGCTTAATTTATTCCTGGCGTCTAATCAATCGATTGCTGCACATATTGAATTTCCGTTTCCGTCTGCCTGGTTATGGAAGTTATTCCGTCAGGTCTGGCCGGATATTCCCCGCGAATCGCCATATTCAACCGATGCGATGAGCCTGAAAATCTTCGAATTGTTGCCAACGATCAAAAATCAGCCGGAATTTGAGGCGATTGGTCGTTATCTTGGCGAAGCTGATGATGCTCGAAGAATGCTGGACTTGTCACAACGCATTGCCGACAGTTTTGACCAGTATCTGATGTATCGTCCTGATTGGATTGCCCAATGGGAAGCCGGTAAAACAAATAACTGGCAGGGTGCTTTATGGCAGTTGTTAACCAGGGATGATCCTGAGCCGATGCACCGGGCACGTTTGCTGCAAAAGATGCAGCAGGCGCTTAAAAGCAAACAGTTTCCAACTTCAATATTACCCCCGCGTATTGCCATTTTCGGTCTGACAGCGATGCCACCAATCTATCTGGATTTGCTGGCAGAAATTGCTGAATTCACCGAGGTGTCGATTTATTTTCTGTCACCCAGTGAGGGTTATTGGGGTGATCTGCTGAATCAAAAATCACAGGCCAAACAACGCCTGTTGTTTGATGACGAAGATGACTTCACCGATAACGGTCATCCTTTACTGGCTAGCCTTGGGAAACTGGGCCAGACATTTTTTGAGCAGCTACAGGCGATTCCACATGAAGCGGAGATGCTGTATCTGCAACCCCAGGCCACTGACATCCTCAGCCAGCTTAAGCAGGATATCTATCAACTGGATAATGCAGATGAGCTGGTGACGGTGGCCAGTGATGATGATTCAGTGCAGATCCACAGTTGCCACAGCGCGATGCGTGAAGCAGAAGTATTACACGATCAATTATTAAATTTGTTTGAAAACTACCCTGATTTATCGCCCACCGATGTGGTGGTGATGACACCGGATATCGAAGTGTACGCTCCGGCGATAGAAGCCGTTTTCAGTAGCCAGCCAGCTGAACGGTTCATTCCGTTTAGTATCGCTAACCGTGGTGATGCACAACAGCAGACCATTATTGAGACGTTTACTGATTTACTCAGTTTGCCCCAATCCCGCTTTGATGCTGAAACCATTATGCGGCTTTTGGAGTGTGCGGCTATCCAGCGCGAGTTCAGACTGGATCATACTGATCTGGATACCATTCGTGGCTGGTTACGCGAGACCCAGATCCGTTGGGGGTTGGATGGCAAGGACAAGCAGGCATTGGGTTTACCTGCGTTGGATGCCAATACCTGGCGAGCCGGGCTGGACAGATTATTACTGGGATATGCCTTACCACCGGCAGAACGTGATCAATGGCAGTTATTTAATGCGCAGTTACCGGTCGGTGGTATTTCCGGTGATCGTGCCCAATTAATGGCACAGCTCAATGCGTTTATTGATCAAATCAGCCTGTTACGTAATGAATTAAAGCGGACGAGAACGCCGGCTGACTGGCAAATATTGCTTATGGACTGGCTGCGAAAATTTTTTTTGGTACGAGAAGAAAACGAGCAACTGCAACTGGATGCGATTTTGAAAGCGATAGATTCGCTGACCGAAGCGGCAGTGCAGGTTGGTTTTGAACAAAAAATATCGATTGAGCTGTTGCGTGACTGGCTGGATCTGCACATTGAACTGCCCAGTGCCGAGCATCAGTTTATGGGTCGTGGCCTGACCTTCTGCGATATGGTGCCGATGCGTAGTATTCCGTTTGATATGGTCTGCCTGATTGGCATGAATGACAACAGCTATCCGCGTCGTCAACCCAAACCGGGATTTGATTTGCTTTCAAGTGATTATCGGCGGGGTGACCGCTCACGTCGGGATGATGACCGTTATCTGTTTCTGGAAGCAATTCTGTCGTCTAATCGGCATCTGTATATCAGCTACGTTGGGGCCAGTATTCATGATAACTCGCCAATCCCACCTTCGGTGCTGGTCAGTGATTTTGCTGATGTAATCACCAGGCGCTTTCAGACCGTTGAAGGCACCGAGATCTGGGAGCAGTTACTTACGCGACATCCCTTACAGGCATTCAGCTCACGCTATTTTTCGGGTCAAGATGAAACATTATTCAGCTTTAATGCTGAGGCCTGTCCACCGGTACAAAAACTGTCTGAAGCGACAAACTGGTTTGCCAGACCACTGCCTGAAGCCGATGAAAGCTGGCGCTTTGTCAGTCTGCATCAACTGATCAGCTTTTTCAGTCATCCGGCACGATTTCTGGCCCAGCAGCGATTGGGTATCAACTTTGAAAATGACGATGCGACGCTGGAAATACGTGAACCATTTGTATTGAATGGTCTGGAAGCCTGGTCTGTTCGTCAGCAAATGCTGGATGGCAGATTAAACGCACTGGATAAAGCGCAAATCCAACCGGTGATACAGGCGACAGGGGTATTACCACAAGGACATTTTGCCGATTTGTTATTTGACCAGCAGCTGGAAACGGTCGATGCCTTTACGGAGAAATTACAACCGTTAACCAGCTCTCAGCCGATGCAACCATTGGCTTTTGAATTTGATCTTGATGACTTCACCTTGACCGGCCAGTTGGAGGGACTTTCAGCATCAGGACTGTTGCATTACCGGCTGGCGAAAATGAAAGCCAAGGATCTGCTGGGCTTATGGTGTTCACATCTGTTGTTGAATTGCTTAAAACCGCAAGGCGTTGCCTTACATAGCCAGCTGCAATGTGAAGACAACTACCTGCAACTGAATCCTGTGAACGAGCCGGAACAATTGCTGGGAGATTTACTGGCGATTTACTGGCAAGGCTTGCATCAACCCATTCCACTATTGCCACAAACCAGCATGGCTTATGCGTTAGCAGAGCTAAATGCCGGAAAAGCCGATCCGGAAAAAGAAGCCTATAAAGCCTGGCAATCATCAAGATTTCATCAGGGTGAAGAGTCTGATCCCTACCATCAATTACTGTTCAGCGAATTGCCTCTGAATGATCCATTCCGTGACTTGGCGCTGCGAGTCTATCAGCCTTTATGGGATGTGCTGCAGGGAGACAAGCTATGAAACAGTTTGATCTGCTGCAAACCCCGCTACACGATGTCAATCTGATTGAGGCCAGTGCCGGTACCGGTAAAACCTTCACTCTGGCGGGTTTGTATCTGCGTTTGATTCTCGAACATCAGCTCAATGTCGATCAGATTCTGGTGGTCACCTATACCCGAGCTGCAACACAGGAATTACGGGATCGTCTGCGTAAAAAACTCAGTGATGAACGCAAGCTGATTCTCAATGAACAGCCACACCGCAACGAAGATTTGAAACGACTGGATCTGGCGATTCAGAGTTTTGATGAAGCAGCGATTTACACCATTCACAGTTTCTGTCAGCAGGTATTGAAAGACTTTGCCTTTGAGTCTGGCAGTCCGTTTGAAATGGATTTGATTGGTGATGATCGTGAGTTATTACTCTCTGTCACAGATGACTTCTGGCGACAAAATGTGGTGCAGGCGGATAATGATTTCAGTGCTTATTTACTGGTCAGGAAACAAACTCCGGAAACCCTGCTGCAATCGATCCGTAATCTGGTGGCGAAACCCTATCTGCAGATTCAGGCTTTGCCGGAAGTTGACGCAGAGGCGGTCGCAGAAGCTTTAACTAATGCCTTTTGGCATGCCAGCCAATGCTGGCAAAAAGAGTCTGAACAAATCTCCGCCTTTCTTCACAGCGGTAGTCTGAGCAAAACCAGTTACAAACCTGAAAAAGTCGAAAGACTGCTGGCTCTGCTACAAATTATTTTCAATGAACAATCCTGTCCGTTAGCCTGGGATGAACTGCTGGAATTAGCCACGCTGGAAAAAGCCGAGGCCAGTTTGAAAAAAGGCACGGCGTTACCAGAGCTGAGATTCTGGTCAGCTATGGATACGTTAAAACAACGTTATCAGGATCTGGACACTGTTCGGGCATTGCAATTACAGCAGTTACGCCTGCAATTACTGAGCTATATCCGGGACCAACTGCCACAACAGAAAATCCAGCAGCAAGTGCAGTCCTACGATGATCTGCTGATCAATCTTGCTCAGGCACTGCAAGGCCCACAAGGTGAGTGGTTAATTACACGATTGCGTGAACAGTTCAAGGCCGCCTTGATTGATGAGTTTCAGGATACCGATCCGGTGCAGTACGATAACTTCCGGCGGGTATTTGCTGATAGTGGCCTGCCGGTCTTTTTTGTCGGCGATCCCAAACAGGCGATCTACAGCTTCCGTGGCGCCGATATTTTTACTTACCTCAAAGCGAAACAGGATGCTAATGAAACCTATACCTTAGGTAAAAACTGGCGCTCACATATTTCGTTGGTCGGGGCCGTTAATCGCCTGTTTATGCAAACCGCTACGCCGTTTATTTATGAGCAAATCCCGTTTGTTGAAGTAGATGCTTCGCGTGATCAAAAGCCAGCATTGCAAGTCGATGAAGGTGAGCAGGCGGCCTTGCAGTTCTGTTATGTGGAAAGCGACAAACCGTTAAACATTGACCCTATGAAAAGCACGGCAGTCGAAGTGACTACTAACGAAATTGCCCGCTTACTGATTCTGGCTGCCGATAATAAAGCCCGATTGCTGGATGAGGACAGTCAACAGACAAGACCGCTAACCGGCGGCGATATTGCCGTATTAGTGCCCAGCCATGCACAGGCCGAATTGATTCAGCAGGCATTACGGCGTCGAGGCATTAACAGCGTGCAGCAGGGTAGGGAAAATGTGTTTGCTTCCCGGCAGGCTGCCGATTTGTCCTGTTTAATGCTGGCATTGGCACAGCCCGATCATCATCAACGACTCAGTACGGTATTGGCAGGTCCATTATTTCAGTACTCTGCGGAAGAGCTGTATGCGATTCAGCAGGATGAATTGCGGTGGAATGCATTAATGGATCAGCTGCAACTTTTACAGCAACGCTGGCAGCAATCGGGTTTTATGGCGATGTTCCGGGCATTACTGCAGCTGGATAATGGTCTGCAACGGTTACTTGAACAGGCTGATGGTGAACGACAGTTAACCAACTTTCTGCATCTTGCCGAATTAATCCAGGCTGAATCCGCCCGACAGAATAATCATATTGAAGCAGTGAACCAGTGGTTTGCCAGACAGCAGGAAGCCAGTGCGACAGAAGACGAAACAGCACAGTTGCGACTGGAAAGTGATGCGGCGCTGGTCAAAATCATGACCATTCATTCCAGTAAAGGGCTGGAATATCCGATTGTATTCTGTCCCTTTAACTGGACGGCAAAATCCAATAGAACCAAGACGGATATCGTCGAATTTCATGATCCACAAAATCAGCATCAGCCCAGTGTGGCACTGGCCGAACCACTTTTATCCGAAGCTCAGTCAGTGGCAGAGCAGGAACAGCAGGCAGAGTCGTTACGTCTGTTGTATGTGGCGTTAACCCGTGCCAGAGAACGTTGCATTATTGTCTGGGGCAATGTGAGAGATGTGCAGAAATCCGCTCTGTATCAACTTTTGCACGGTGACAGTTCAGAGGGCATGCGTGAAGATTTACAACATCTGGCAGCCAGCAGTGCGGGCAGCATTGCCGTGACGCAGTATCAGCCTCAACCACCCGTGGTATATCAGTCTGCTCAGTCACGCACTGCCATTTATCAGGCGCGTCGCTTTAAAGGCGAAATCCATAAACCGTGGCGGATTGGCAGTTTCTCGTTGTTAAGTCGTGGCCATGTATCAGAACAACCGGATTATGACGCTGAACTGGTGACAATAGATATCGAGATGGTGATACAGCGTAGCAGCAAAGACCGATTTGGCTTTGAAAGAGGTCGTCAGGCCGGTAATTTTCTACACAAATGTCTGGAAAATATTGAATTTGATTCAGCTGATATCACCCAAATCAGCCAAACGGTATCACGTTTATTGCCACAGTTTGGTCTGGATCTGCAGTGGACTGAAGTGGTTACTGACTGGTTACAAGCCGTGTTGCAAACACCTTTGAATACTGACAATGGCCTGAGATTATGTGATTTACTGGCAAGCCAGCGAATTAATGAAATGGCCTTTTATTTTCCGGTGGCCGGTTTGAATATGGCCGGCTTAAAAAAGGCGTTGCAGCAGACGGCCAAAGATTCCATCTGGCAGAAACTGGCAGCCGATCTACACTTTCACGAACTCACCGGCTTTATGAAAGGCTTTATCGATCTGGTATTTGAATATCAGGGCCGTTTTTATGTGGCCGACTATAAATCCAATCACCTGGGCGCTGAGCTATCCCAGTATCAAGGTGAAGCATTGCAGAATGCGATGCTCAGTCATGGTTATCCCCTGCAATATCTGATTTACAGCCTGGCGTTACATCGACATTTACAACAACGTTTACCGGATTATGATCCGGAACAGCATTTTGGTGGAATTTATTACCTGTTTTTACGCGGCATGCAGCCGGAGTGGTCGCAAACCGGCGTATTTTATGACCGGCTGGACAGGACATTACTGGAAGCTGTGGATCAGCTTATGGCAGGTGTTCAATGAATGCCTTGAAACTACTGCGAGAAGCGGGGTTTTCCGAGCTGGCTTATCAGTTTGCAGCCTATATTAGCCGTCAGCAACAGAATGAAGAGCCAATCGTTACCCTGACGGCTGGGCTGCTTAGCGAAACCGTTAGTGAAGGCCATGTGTGTCTGAATCTGAATGACTTTCAATCACTTAATCCGGTTATTCAGAGCGCGATCCCTGAAGCGACACTGTGGTTGGACCATCTGCAAAACAGTGAAATTATCGGTGCTCCCGGCGAGTTTAAACCGTTAGTGCTGACAACCGATGGCTTGTTGTACCTGTATCGCTACTGGCAATCAGAACAACAGGTAGCAATTGCCATACAACAGCGACTGAAGGACGGGGAAACCCTGCCAGCTGCAGAAAATCTGTCGACATTTATGGCGGATTGGCAAAATCACCTACCCGATACCGACTGGCAGAAAGTTGCGGTGTTAAGTGCATTACGCCGACAGTTGTGTGTGATTTCAGGTGGTCCCGGCACCGGGAAAACCACGGTGGTGTTAAAAATTCTGCAATGTCTGCAATTAAACGACGATAAACCGCGGGTAGCTTTGGCGGCTCCTACAGGCAAAGCTGCGGCTAGACTGCAACAAGCAATCAGTCAGCATACTGGTGAGCAATATGTTGCTAAAACGCTGCATCGCTTACTGGGCATCAGTGCACGTTTTGATCAGGGGCGCTATTCAGCAGAACGGCCATTGCCGGTTGATGTGCTGATTGTTGATGAAGCGTCGATGATTGATATCAATCTGATGGCGACTACACTGAAAGTTTTACCATTGCACGCGAGGTTGATTTTATTGGGCGACAGCGATCAATTAGCCTCAGTCGAATCCGGCGCAGTACTCGCTAACTTATGTGCCGACACACCGGATTTTTCGGCTGATTTCAGATCCTGGGTGAAACAGATCAGCGAAATAGAGCTACCGGTTTCGAGGGATGACAATCTCTTGCAGGATTCGCTGGTCAAATTAAAGCACAGCTATCGTTTTGCAGCGGGAGGACTGGTCGGTCAACTGGCTCAGGCAGTCAATAGAGGAGATGCTGGTCAGGTGACGGATTTATTGGTAAATCAATCTTTATCCGCCTTAAGTGTGCCTTCAACAGAGAATATACAAACCCAGTTACTCAACGGATATCAGCGTTTTATCGAGACTATCGAAAAACGGGCAGATGCGGTGAGTTGTATTCAGGCATTTGAAGCGTATCGAATGCTTTGTGCGGTGAAAAATAGACCGCAATCGGTGTATTCAGTGAATCAGCTGATGAGCCAGTTGCTGGCAAAACGTGGCTGGCGAACAGCGCAGCCATATTATCCCGGACGGCCAGTGATGATTACGCAGAATCATTATCGGCAGAATCTGTTTAATGGCGATATTGGTTTGGTGTTGCCGAATGCCGACGGTGAACTGCAGGCCTGTTTTCTATTCGGTGAGGAGTTACGCTGGTTGCCATTAAGCCGTTTACCGGCGCATGAAACAGTGTTTGCGATGACGGTGCATAAAAGCCAGGGATCAGAGTTTGACCACGTCTCACTGTTACTACCCCAGGAAGATTCGGCCGTGTTAAGTCGGGAGCTGGTTTATACCGCGCTCACCAGAGCGCGACAAACGGTGAATATCTTGTCGACACAGCCTGTTTTGCAGCAGGCTGTTTTACGTCGACATCAACGGGAAAGTGGTTTGGCGCAGTTACTTGCCAATATCCGCCAGACGATTTCTTAATAATCCTTTTGTACAGTCGTCGGATTCACTTTACTGTAATCGGGGTTGGGTTTTAAATCTTCTGTTAATTCGGGCGGTATATGTTTATTGGCATCTGGTCCATCTAATAATGCACCGGCACGATCAGGTAATACTTTTTTTTCAGTGAAGTTACCGAGTTTGTCATAACCTTCAGTCAGATGATCAAACATTTCTTTATAAGGTGCTGCGATGGAAACAAACAGATTGGCTGTTTTTTCATGATAGCTATGTACTTCTTCTCGGTAGGCATCAAATTCAGCTTGTGTCTGCGCTAATTGACGTTCGTGCGCGTCGGTCAGTTGTTTCATCTGTTCCGGGCTGCCAACCGGTTGCCGACGACCCAACAGGAAGCCCAAAATGCCAGCAATGACTACTGCAACAATGCCGATGGCCCATATTTCGATTGATGTCATGACAAATCCCTAATGAAATCTTTTTAAAAAGCTTATTATTTAACGTTACGATGTGGCAGAAATTCTGCTGTGACTGACTACAGCATAGCTTGCATCAGAATAGTCCGCAAACCGATAAGCTGATATACAAGACCTTTAAATGTGACCAGATTAACGTGTTAAATATCCCGTTAGTACAACGTGACAGCACGGGTGCAGATAAGGAGAGCATATGGTACAACCCATGTTTGTAGGACAGGCAGAGCTGCCGTTTTTTTTATTACCACAAATGGCCAATCGTCATGGCCTGGTTGCTGGCGCTACTGGCACCGGGAAAACAGTGACCCTGCAAGGACTTGCTGAAGCGTTCAGTAATATTGGTGTCCCCGTGTTTGCTGCCGATATTAAAGGTGATTTGTCCGGTATCAGCCAGCCGGGTAAAGCGCATCCCAAAATCAGTGAACGCGTTACCTTAATGCAACTGGAGGATTTTCAGTTCTCAGGATTTCCAACGACCTTCTGGGATGTGTTTGGTGAACAGGGACATCCGGTTCGCACCACCATTTCCGATATGGGCCCATTACTGTTATCCCGGTTGATGAATCTCAACGATACACAGCAAGGTGTGTTAACACTGATTTTCCGGGTAGCGGATGATAATGGCTGGCTGGTGTTGGATCTGAAGGATTTGCGTGCCATGCTGCAGTTCGTTGCTGAAAATGCCGGCGAATTTCGGACCTTGTATGGCAATATTTCTGCGGCCAGTGTCGGGGCCATTCAACGACGGCTATTGGTGTTGGAAGAGCAGGGGGCGGACAAGCTGTTTGCGGAACCGGTATTAAATCTCGATGATTTGCTGCAAACCGATGTGCATGGCAAAGGCATTATTAATTTGCTGACAGCCGACAAAATGATGCAGTCACCGCAGTTATACAGTACCTTTTTATTATGGCTGCTGGCAGAATTGTTTGATCAGTTGCCGGAAATCGGTGATCCGGAAAAACCAAAATTGGTGTTATTTTTTGATGAAGCGCATCTGATATTTGATGATGCGCCAAAAGCCTTATTGGACAAGATTGAACAAGTGGTGCGTTTAATTCGCTCCAAAGGTGTTGGCGTCTATTTTGTGACGCAGAATCCGACTGATATTCCCGATAGTGTATTAGGTCAGCTGGGTAACCGTATTCAACATGCCCTGCGTGCTTATACCGCCAAAGATCAAAAAGTGGTCAAAGCGGCGGCGGAAACCTTTCGTGATAATCCGGCGTTTTCCACCATGGAAGTGATTACTGATTTGGGCGTTGGAGAGGCGCTGGTCTCAATGCTGGATGAAAAGGGGCGTCCGCAGATTGTGCAACGCACCATGATCAAGCCGCCTCAAAGTCAGATTGGTCCAATTACTCCCCAGCAACGTCTGCAGTTATTGCAAAGCTCTCTGCTGGCGGGTGTGTATGACAAAATTCTGGATCGTGAGTCTGCCCATGAAGTGCTAGCTGAACGCGCTGAAAAAATGCAACAGGCAGCGTTGGCAGAAAAGAATGAAGCAGTTAAGGAAACGGTGAAACCATCGCGTGCGAGCAATCGTCAATCCATTTTTGAAGCCTTTGCCAAAAGTGCGATGCGCTCGATTGGAAGCCAGATTGGTCGACGCTTAGTACGTGGAATTTTAGGTTCTTTGTTGAGGGGGAAATGATTTACTGATTATGTAGCTGACAATTTAGTAAATAACATTTTACTTTTTGTGGCATTTTTTATTTGTAACTTTCGCCATAATTTTTTGGAACGGGGTGAAAGCTTTTTTTCCTGTTGATAAGCACGGAAAAAAAACAAACGGTCTTTCTCTGACCAGTTACTATCAGAGTGCCGATAGAGTGTAATCAAATCACGATGAATAGCATTACGTTTAAAAAGTTGCCATTTGAGTTTTTCCAGATCAATAAACCGGACTCGCCATGCACCTTTTACATTTTTAACAAAGATATGTTTTGGGTAAAGGCAATTATGTTGATAGTGGTATTGATGCAGTAATTTCAGGTTTTTGGCAACTTCGGTGAGTAACGCACGTTTTTGCAGACGATCCAGTTTCAGTGCAGCAATATCCAATGGTTCATAATCATTTAATGCCGTGGTCACCAAGATGGCTTTCGTACCGCGTTGGCCAAAGAATAAAGCATTAAGAGTAGGGATGTTTTTTTTGGTTAATCGTTGGATATTACGGTATTCCTTGTAGAAAGTCGCTTCGCCTTTGAACGGATGAAATAGTGTTTTACTGAGGTGATTTTCCTGACGCTTGATAAAAACATCGACGGCTTCTGAGTCTATTTGAATGGGGTGTTTTATCACACCACTCCAACCGCCTCGACGAATGTTGGGCTCTTCAAACCAATTCGTATAAAGATGCCAAAGTAAATCAAAGTTAAGGCTGTTGTGTGGGGATGAGGACTTGTTGGTAAAAAACAATTTAAATACCATCCTGGTGCCAATAAAATTAGAATAGTAGCTGAGAATATTGCATAACCATGTGTATATTCAAGTTGTTTGTAATAATTTTGTCACATTTGTAACTGCTGAATTGTGTTTTATAACGATAGAATCAGGATTCCCAGTGATAAAACACTTTACATATCAACGGCCATTAAGCAGTAGATTATCAACAGGCCCCGACAACATAATTTCAGTCTGTTCTGCTTTACCGTAGAATATAGCTGAACTACTCAACCAAGGAATCAATATGATCGATCCGAAAAAATTCGATGAAATCGCCGACACGATCACTCGTGCCTTGCCGCCTGGTTTACTACAGATGCGTGAAGATGCTGAAAAAAATATCCGTGCTGCAATGAGCTCTACTTTTAACAAACTGGATTTAGTGACCAGAGAAGAGTTTGAGGTTCAGTCCCAGGTTTTGTTGCGTACCCGTGAGAAGTTGGAAGCATTGGAAAAACGTGTAGCAGAATTGGAACAGCTAAATAAAAAATAAACGTTTTATCTTGATCACACCAGCGTATATTTCATCACATTTTTATTTTCAGAGAAGCCAATGTCTACATTTGAAAATGTCACGGTAACCCGTGAAGCCAATATCTATTTCGATGGCAAAGTAACCAGCCGCAAAGTGACCTTTGAGGATGGCAGTTATAAAACGCTTGGCATTATGATGCCGGGTGAATATAAATTTGGCACCGAGAAAGCCGAGTTAATGGAAATTCTCGCCGGCCAGCTGCGTTACCGTCTTGATGGCGACACGGAATGGACGCCGATTACTTATGGTCAGTCATTCAATGTTCCGGCCAATTCATCATTTGATATCGAAATCATGGAATTAGTCGATTATTGCTGCAGCTATCTCGATTAAGTTTTCACTTAATATGTTTTATCAAAACCGCCGTCTGTTATGGACTGGCGGTTTTTTTATGACCAGATTTGGGAATTAACCCCCGTCTGTGTAACTAAATGGTCATCTAATCTTAATTTGCCAGTCATATTTAAACCTTAGCATTTCATTGTGAACCGCAATACTGCGGTGCTTAATATTGTGAAAGGTGATGATATGGCTACAACCAAGGCATTTCAATCGATTCTCTCCGTTGATAATCTTGGGATTACCTATCCCGGTGGGATCGAAGCATTACGTTCCACTTCAATTAGTTTCCAACGCGGCGAATTTAATGTATTGCTCGGGCTTTCAGGTGCTGGAAAGTCCTCACTGTTAAGAGCGTTGAATCATTTAGTAAAGCCTACTTCTGGAAAGGTAACTTCAGCCGAGTTCGGGGTGCTTAATAATCAACGTACTTTACGCCGGCATCGTCGAAAAACAGCCATGGTATTTCAGCACCATCAACTGATTCTGCGTCACACCGCTTTGCAAAATGTATTGATGGGACGATTGGGATACCACTCTTTCTGGCGGAGTTTGTTACCAATGCCACGAGCCGATCTGGAACTGGCTTTGCATTGTCTGGATCGGGTAGGGCTGGCAGATAAAGCGTTGAGCCGAATCGATCAGCTTTCCGGCGGTCAGCAGCAGCGCGTCGGAATTGCAAGGGCTTTGGCCCAGCAACCCGACATTATTCTAGCTGATGAGCCAGTGGCAAGTTTGGATCCAGCCACCTCGGAAAAAGTGCTTACTTTGTTGAAAAAGATTTGTGCAGAAGATGGCATCACCGCCGTGGTTTCGTTGCATCAATTGGAATATGCCAGGCATTTTGCCGATCGCATTATTGGCCTGGCGAATGCCGAAGTGGTATTTGATGCTTCACCGACACAGCTGGACGATACACAACTGGCGTTAATTTATAAACAAGCCCCTACCGACCTCAAAAAAACATCGAAAACCAAACCCGCCGAGGATTCGGCAACTAATCGTTTACCCTCAAAAACTGCTACTCAATTGGAGATTGCGTGATGAAATTTTTGAAATCCTTATTGTTGACGGCATCCTTGCTGCTGACTGTTAATGGCTCTGCGTATGCTGCCGATGCTGATCCAGACACATTGAAGATTGCCTTGCTACCAGATGAAAATGCGTCTGAGTTGATTAAGCGTAATCAGCCATTAAAGGATTACATGGAAGAGAAGCTAGGTAAAAAAATTGAGTTGATCGTTACCACCGATTATTCATCCATGATTGAAGCAATGCGCTTTGGTCGTATTGATTTGGCGTACTTTGGCCCGCTTTCCTATGTCATGGCGAAATCCAAAAGTGAAATCGAGCCGTTTGCCGCCATGATTATTGATGGCGTACCAACTTATCGATCAATCATTATTGCCAATGTCGATTCTGGCATTGAATCTTATGCCGATATCAAAGGTAAAAAAATGGCTTATGGCGACCGTGCTTCAACATCGAGTCATTTGATCCCAAAAACCGTATTGTTGGAACAAGGCGGTATTAAAGCTGAAACCGACTATGAACAACATTTTGTTGGTACTCATGATGCCGTTGCGATGAATGTTGCTAACGGTAATGCTGATGCCGGTGGTTTATCAGAAGTGATTTTCAGCTATGTCACCGAGCGCGGTCTGATTGATAAAAACAAAGTCAAAGTTATTGGTCACAGCAAAGCTTATCCACAATATCCCTGGGCTATGCGTTCTAACCTTAACGCTGATTTGAAAGTCAAAATCAAGGATGCGTTTGTCAGCCTGAAAGATCCTGAAGTATTAGAAGCTTTTAAGGCCGAGGGTTTTGCACCAATTACCGATGCCGATTATGACGTGGTTCGTGAGTTGGGCAAATTGTTGAACCTTGATTTTGCCGCGATGTAAGGAGGGGGTATGAGTTTACAAGCAACTGCTGAACAAAATTTACTTAAGCGTTACAGTCAGCGCTGGCAAAAACAAACCCTGCAGGTGATGGCCGTTTTGGCCATCATTTTGCTGGCCAGCTGGTATGTCGATCTGCTGAATTTTGAAAAGTTAGCCCAGGGTATACCAGCGATTGGCACCTTGGGGGCCGAATCTTTCCCACCAGATTTTACTAATGTCCGTAACTGGTTTTCACCCCTGATGGATACGCTGGCAATGAGTATTGCCGGGACGGCCATGGCAGTTATTTTTTCAATACCAATGGCGTTTTTGGCAGCCCGCAATACGTCACCGCATCCGCTGGTTTTTCAGGTATCAAGGGTGATTCTCAATTCCTTGCGAAGTGTGCCGGAACTGATTATGGGGATAATATTTGTCGCGGCAGTGGGTTTTGGTGCCTTGCCTGGCGTATTGGCGTTGGGTCTGCATTCTATAGGTATGGTTGGTAAGTTTTTTGCCGAGGCCATTGAGCATGTTGATGAAGCGCCAGTGGAGGCTGCCAGAGCCGCAGGTGCCTCGAAAATGCAGATTTTATATCACGCGGTGTTACCGCAGGTAATGCCTCAATTTGCCGACGTATCAATTTACCGTTGGGAATACAACTTCCGGGCTTCTACGGTGATGGGCATGGTTGGCGCCGGTGGTATTGGCTTTGAGCTGATGGGCTCACTGCGGATTATGCAGTATCAGGAAGTATTTGCGATTTTGTTGGTGATTTTGGTGATGGTTACGCTGGTTGACGCGTTAAGCGGTGTATTACGCAAAAAATTCAAGTAAAGGATGACGATGAAACCAAAACTGGTGATTACCCATAAAGTGCATGATGAAGTGCTGGAAATGCTGACGCCACATTGTGATGTGATAACCAATCAGACCACTTTCAGTTTATCGAGAAACGATACGATTCAACTGGCACATGATGCTGACGCGTTGATGGTGTTTATGCCGGACCGGGTGGATGCAGACTTCCTAAAGGCCTGCCCGAAGTTGAAAGTAATCGGTGCTGCATTAAAAGGCTATGACAATTTTGATGTGAAAGCCTGCACAGACAATGACGTCTGGCTGACCTTTGTGCCGGATTTATTAACGGTTCCTACCGCAGAATTAACCATCGGTTTGATGGTTGGCCTGATACGGCATATTAAAGCAGCAGATGAACATGTGCGAAGCGGCTATTTTAAAGGCTGGCGACCACAGTTTTACGGGCTGGGCGTTGAAGGTTCGACCATTGCCATTATCGGCATGGGAGCGATTGGTCAGGCTATTGCTCAAAGACTGTCTGGCTGGGATGCAAAATTAATATATACCGACCAACAGCCTTTGACTGCTGAACAACAAGCAGATTTGCAACTTGAGTTTCTGTCGCTGGATGAGGCACTTGCTCAGGCCGATATTGTGATTATGGCGCTGCCACTCAATTCCCAAACTCAGCATCTGATAAATGAACAACGTTTGCAGCAGATGCAACCGGGATCTTTTCTGGTCAACCCGTGTCGTGGTTCAGTGGTTGATGAGGCGGCCATTTTACGAATGCTGAATAGTGGCCATTTAGCCGGATACGCCAGTGATGTGTTTGAAATGGAAGACTGGGCTCGAGATTATCGACCCAATGAGATTGATGAAAATTTGTTAGCGCATCCGAATACCTTGTTTACCGCGCATATCGGTTCAGCAGTGAGCAATGTGCGATTGTCGATCGAAAAACGGGCTGCCGAGAATATTCTCAATGTGCTGCAGGGCGAAAAGCCATTGGATCCAGCGAATCAACTTGAAACACCAAAGGAAATGTCATGCTCAACCTAATCTGGCTGAAAAGCCTGATAACAGTGATTGAACAGCACAGCTTTCAGGCTGCTGCTATCGAGTTGGGATTGGCACAACCGACCATCACTCAGCATATTCAAAAGCTGGAAGAAATGCTGAAAGTGTCATTGATTCAGCGGGGACGAAGTGGCTGCCAGCCGACAGAACATGCCTTACGTTTGTTGCCATATGCTGAGAGCATGTTACGTCTCCAGGACAGAGCATTACTGGCAATCCAATCCCCCACGCTTAAAGTGGGCGCCAGCTCCAATATCGGTATTTATCTATTGCAGCCTTATTTACATGACTTCCTTCGTCAGCAATCGCTGGAACAGGACAAGCTGGACTTGCTGATTGATAACAATCCAACGGTTGCTGACAAACTGGAAAATGCTGAAATCGATATTGCCCTGATGGAATGGTGGTCGCCAAAAGCCGGGTTTGAATCGAAAACCTGGAAAACGGAACCGTTGGTGTTAATTACACCCATGGATCATCCGCTGGCAAAGCTGCCATCAATAAGCAAATCAATGTTAGCCGGGCTGGATTTGATCGGTGGTGAATCGGGTAGTGGAACAGGTCGGTTGCTGAAAACGTATCTACAGGATTTTCAGCAGATGCCTAAAGTCACAATGCAATTGGGCAGTACCGAGGCTGTGAAACAGGCAGTTCGGGCGGGTCTGGGCATATCACTGGTATTTGCCTCTTCCGTGGCCGATGAGGTCAGGCATGGAAGTTTGTGTGCCATTCCCATTGAAGATAATGCTTTAAAAAAGTCCATTCAACTGGTGTGGCGACAACACCCGACCGCTCTACAGAAACGGCCGGGTTTTGTCGATTACCTGCTACAGGATAATCCCCAAGGCGTTTATTCCCAATCGTAAACCAGATTCAGCCGATAATTGGTATCAGTCGTTTCTGCATCAAGAGCCGGTTGACTGTTGTACTGGCTACGTAGACTGGCCCGTAACTTCCAGGCTTCGTCATTGGTAATCGGCATTTCAGCACCAAAGTTGGTGACCAGCAGATAATTCTGTCCGGGGCTGCTAAACGAAGGGTAATAAGTTAAATCATGAAATAGATTCAGACGGCTGTTGAGGTTATAATTGGTTTCGTAGCCTAAAACACCGGTTGGATCTTTTTCAGTGGTGCCATCAGAGTAACTTTCAAACCGATAACCCACACCGGCAAAGCCTTTAAAGATTAAATCCGGTTCCTGAATAAAAAACCGCGACCCGGACTGGCGGTGGCAATTGCCCGTAAATCCAGTTCTTCAAAATCATCAATTTCAAAATCGACGCTGCCACGGGCAAAATAGTTTTCACTGATATCACATTCTAATTTTAATACCAGCCAGTCTCTCGTTTTCGATTTGTTCATCATGTGAAATGAAGGGCACTGCCCTGAGAAACTTAGACTGAATGACCGCTTTGTAATAACGTTATTTTAGGAATATTTCTCAGGTTTATCCTTTATCTGCCGTTATAATCTTCAGTCTCTTCGGCTAACACTGCATCAGTAATAGCGGAATATCAATTATTTAATTATCGGGATAATGAATGAAGTTTTTAAATAACCTGTCGATTGGCAAGAAGATTTTTACAGTGGTTATTGCTTTAACGATTGCACAGCTCTTTATTGCTGCGTTTGCAATTTTAAAGATGCGAGACATTGCCGAAGAGTTTTCGGTAATGAATGAGATGGTTATCCCGCTGGAACGACGTGTCGCGAAGACAAGCGAACTTCAGTATAAAAAATCGGCTGTTTTACAAGCACTCTTACTGGATGCGCGTTCCGGAGCACCAAGAAGTATCATCAAGTCACATTTTGCTGAGATAGAAGATATCACCGCTGAGAACCAACTTGTTTTGAGTGAAATTGTACAAATTCTGGAACAAGCCAATAGCACCGATCTGCAAGCTGATATGTTAGTTGATGTGACAAGCATGGCCGATAACACTGAAAAAGTTGTTCAGCAACAGCAGAATTATCAAACTTATGTCGATGCCGCCATCAAAATCATTAAACGCGGCGGCAGCATGTCCGGTGGTGGTTATTTGTCTGAAGAAGAACAGCGGGAACTCAAAAATATTGAAGCAGATTTATTCCTGACATTGGCAGCGATGCAGTTGAGTATTGATAATATCTCACAACGTGCTGTCAGCAATGTTGAACAGAAGCAGACAAGCGGTGTTTTCAACCTGATAGCAATTGCCGCTGTATCTTTAATTATCGGCGTGCTCATATCAAAGATTATCATTAATAACATTGTCCGCCCAATCAAGGACGTTATGAACACCCTCAGCGCAATGGCGCAGGATAACGATCTCACCAGACGAATGACCTTCACCAGCAAAGATGAAGTTGGTGCTATGGGCAGTGTATTTAATTCGTTTGTGGAAAAGCTTCAGGAGCTGGTTCTTGGAATCACTTCTGCATCAGAGCAGTTATCTACCGCCGCTGAAGAAACCTCGGTAGTCAGTGAAACAACCAATACCAATATTGCAAAACAGAAAAATGAAACAGTACAGGTTGCCACTGCCATTACTCAAATGACGGCAACGGTAGAAGAAGTGGCAGCGAATGCAGAGAAAGCATCAAATGCAGCCCACAAAGGTGAAACCGATTCAAATGTTGGAAGAAACGTTGTTGAGCAAATCATTACATCAATCAATGCGTTAGCTTCTGAGATCAATGATTCATCTGATGTGATTAGAAAGGTGAAAATGGATAGCGAAAACATCGGGCTTATTCTGGATGTCATCAAAAATATCGCCGAACAAACAAATCTTTTGGCACTGAATGCGGCTATAGAAGCGGCCAGAGCCGGGGATCAGGGGCGTGGTTTTGCGGTTGTGGCCGATGAAGTTCGTACACTTGCACAACGGACCCAACAATCTACACAAGAAATTGAATCACTTATTTCCACACTGCAGGCCGGCTCAGATAATGCGGTTCAATCCATGGAACAAAACCAATCCAGCATCACCCAGCTAGTTGCCAAAGGGACTGAAGCGACAGATTCTTTACAGGCGATCACGCAGTCAGTAAGAGCTATCACAGAAATGAACTTATCAATTACCACAGCGGCAGAAGAACAAAGTCAGGTGGTCAATGATATCAACAGGAATATCCAAACAATTCAATACGTGTCAGAAAGCACTGCAGAAGGTTCGGAACAAGTTTCCAAAGCCAGCCAGGAAATTGCCAAACTGAGTGAAGAACTTACAGCAATGGTCAGACAATTTAAAATTTCGTAACGTTAAGCTGTCTGGTTTTCAGTGTCATTCAGAATGGATTCTGTTGTTTGATGCAGCAACGCTATGGCGGTGGAAATTAACGGGTTTTCCTGATGGTTTGGATAAACAACATAAACAGGCAGCTTGAAACTCGGAGCAGCTTCTACAGAGTATAACTGTTTGTTCTGTATCAACTCAGTAACCAGCCGACGGGGAAAATAGCCTGAGCCTCCAGACTGAAGGATTCGTTGTAAACCCAGCCAACTGATTCCAACTGTCACACGAGGGCTACTCAGTTCCGGTAAGTTGACATTAAGTTGCGAACGGAATTCTGGTCCCCAGTCAACATGAACATAGTTCGCAGGATTCGGCGGATTTCCTGCAAGTTTTTCAGTGGTGACCAAAATAAGCTCTTCTTCCAGCAGTCTTTCCACCTGTAAGGTGGGTCTATGCTGGGGCGTGTACATAATACCGATATCCATACTGCCATCTACCAAGCTCTGCATCAATCCATCTTCAAAACCTGTGAGAGCCCGAATCTGACTTTGAGGTAGTTGAGTACTCAAGATATCTAGCCAATCAATTAACAGGCCCTGCCACAATCCAAAACGTCCACCAACAACCAGCGATCCGTTAAATGAAGGGGCAATACCCACTTCATACCTTGCATGTTCAAGTGTTTGGACGATATTGACCCCATACTGTAGAAAGCGTCTACCGCTCGCCGTCAGACTGGCACCCGATCTGTTGCGAACGAAAAGTTCACAGCCCATATATTCTTCCAGTGAACGTATTCTTCGACTCACGGCTGCTTGTGTCAGATGGAGACTCTTTGCTGCTGAAATAAAACTTCCAGTATCAACAATTTTCAGAAAAGTGCGGACAAACTCGGTATCCATAATCAACTCCATAAACATGTATAACAATTTGTCATATTATCGATGATAATTTTTAGTTTGTGTAATCTAAAGGGAAAAGCTTAAAGTAATGACATGATAAGTTGTGCGGGGAGAATCATCATGACAGAAAGTAATATCAGACAACCGGAATCAGTCGTTGATAAATACCTGCTCTTTGTTTTTAAAGGTGGGAATGGTCTTGGACAGATCCTATACCTGTGGGCTTTGGTGGGCTCATTATTAAGTGCACTGATACTTACCGTTTGCAGTTTCATCTACTCGAGCTGGTGGTTATTTTTACTGGTTTTGTTAGCTGTTTGCAGCTATGTCTATCTAGGAAGGCTGGGACGTGAACTGCTTGGCAGTATTTGGCCTCGTGATCGCTAGTCAGGCGAGAGAATGAGAAGTTGCGGAAAAGGGGGATTTATCGAGTTGATTTAGTTCAATAAAAATAACTGCCACGGCAGGCAAGAATCATCATTTCAGAATACACCTCATCATATAACGCAGTGAGACTTTATGACTGAACGAGCAAACCAGCATCAAACAGAATATAAAAGCAGATAAATTTTTGGACAGCTTATTGCTTGAACAAACCAGAGAACCAGAGGAAAATTGGACGCTTAACCCAAAACAAAAAATCTTTGAATTCAAAGCATTAAATATACAAAAAAATGATAACCAGTTTTGATTAAGACTGGTTTGGGTTTCATCTGATAGCGCTTATCCGCTAAAATCAAAAACACACTAATTTTCCAGGGAAGGAATATGAGTATTGCCACGGTTTACAGTCGTGCTTTGACCGGTATTTATGCTCAGGCAGTGACGGTTGAAGTGCATCTTTCCAATGGTCTGCCTAGTTTATCGATTGTCGGCATGGCGGAAACGGCGGTGAAGGAAAGCAAGGATCGCGTTCGTTCGGCATTGATAAACTCTCAGTTCACTTTTCCTCAGCAACGTATCACTATTAATCTGGCTCCGGCAGATTTGCCCAAAGAAGGCGGGCGTTTTGATTTACCGATAGCGTTGGGTATTCTGGCAGCTTCCAATCAAATACCCGTGCAATCATTAAGCAATATGGAGTTTATCGGTGAGCTGGGTCTGACGGGTGAATTACGTGCGGTTCGAGGTGTATTACCCACTGCGTTAGCCACATCTGAGGCTAACCGACAATTAATGGTGCCATTTGAGAATGCTGAAGAGGCGGCGCTTACTGAACAGGGTGAGAGTTTTGCTGCGAAGACCTTGTTGGAAGTCTGTGCACATTTGCATGACCAATTGCGGTTACCAGCCAATCTGAATCAACAGCAGCATAGTCAAAATAATTATGCTGACTTAGCCGATGTGCGTGGTCAGGCATCCGCCAGACGAGCTCTGGAAATTGCTGCAGCTGGATCACATAGCATTTTATTTGCCGGGCCACCCGGTACGGGCAAAACCATGTTGGCCAGTCGTTTGCCGGGAATTTTGCCACCAATGAGTGAGCAGGAAGCAATTGAAACGGCGACCATTCATTCAATTTCATCAGCGGGATTTCAAGTTGAAAACTGGATGCAGCGACCTTTTCGAGCGCCACATCATACGGCTTCGGCGGTGGCTTTGGTTGGTGGTGGCAGTCAGCCTAAACCGGGTGAAATTTCTTTAGCAAACAACGGCGTCTTATTTCTTGATGAATTGCCTGAATATGACCGTAAAGTATTAGAAGTTTTACGCGAGCCAATTGAATCCGGAAAAATAACTATTTCCCGTGCTGCCAATCAAGCAGATTTTCCGTCTAAATTTCAATTAGTTGCCGCAATGAATCCCTGTCCGTGTGGTTATCTGGGGCAGGCAAGATGCCATTGCACAGAAGAGCAAGTCAGACGCTACCGTGGTAAGATCTCCGGCCCGTTATTGGATCGCATTGATATGTTAATGGAGGTACCGGCAGTGGATAAAAAACTGTTGCGACCTCAGCCTGATGATGTGCCGCCTGAGTCCAGTGAAGTGGTTCGTCAGCGGGTGATTCAGGCACGGCAGATTCAACTTGATCGTGCCAACAAAGCCAATGCGTCCCTGCAACATAAAGAACTAGAGGTTTTTTGCACCTTGTCAGATCAGGATTTTCAATTAGTAGAAAAAGCTATCAGCCGTTTTGGTCTGTCGGCGCGTGCTTATCATCGTATTTTAAAAGTGGCCCGCACCATTGCTGATTTGGTCGGTTCATCTGACATTCAAACAGTCCATTTAACAGAAGCCATCGGCTATCGACGCCTCGACACAGCGAATTAATATTTAGTGAAAGATCTCAATCCGGAACAGCGGGAAGCTGTGCGTTACATCGATGGACCGTTGTTAGTGTTAGCTGGTGCCGGCAGTGGCAAGACGCGGGTTATTACCCGTAAGATTGCCTATCTGATCGAGCAATGCGGTATGAAAGCCAGCAATATCGCTGCCGTAACCTTTACCAATAAAGCTGCTCGTGAGATGAAGGAGCGGGTTGCTGATTTGATGTCTACCCGACAAGCTTCAGCGCGTGGTTTGATGGTCTCCACATTCCATACGCTTGGTTTGAACATCCTGCGTCGTGATGGCAAATCGCTAGGCTATCGTCCTGGTTTTTCCATTTTTGATGCCCAGGATTCTTTGGCGGTTTTTCGGGATCTGATGGGCCGTGATTTTGCGGCTGACAGCGATCATGCTCAGGAAGTACAAAACCTGATTTCAAACTGGAAAAACCAGCTAATTTTGCCCGAACAAGCTGCCCAGATTGCCGATGGTGCTCAAGAGGAATTTGCTGCCAGGGTTTATCCACGTTACGTGCAGGCATTGCAGGCCTATAACGCTGTGGATTTTGACGATTTGATTTTAAAGCCAGTGATTCTGTTTCGCGAACATCGAGATGTTTTGCAGAAATGGCAGGCGAAAATACATTATCTGCTGGTGGATGAATACCAGGATACCAACGGCTGTCAGTACGAGTTGGTTAAACAATTGGTTGGCATTCGTGAAAAGCTCACCGTGGTAGGGGATGATGATCAATCGGTTTATTCCTGGCGTGGCGCACGCCCTGAAAATCTGGTGCAGCTGCAAACGGACTTTCCGCGATTAAATCTGATTAAACTGGAACAGAACTATCGTTCCATGGGCCGTATCCTGCGTGTTGCCAATAAACTTATCAGTCATAACCCCCACGTGTTTGAAAAGCGATTATGGAGCGCTATGGGTGAGGGCGATGCCATTCGGATCATTGGCTGTCGTGATGACGAGCATGAATCGGAAAAAGTCATTTCCGAGCTGCTGTATCACAAGCTCAAACACCAGGCGAGTTTCAAGGACTATGCGATTTTGTATCGCAGTAATCATCAATCCCGTTCGCTGGAAAAAGTATTACGTGAACATAACGTGCCGTATTTTCTGACCGGAGGAACCTCGTTTTTCTCACGGGTCGAAGTTAAAGACATCATGGCCTATCTGCGCCTACTGGCCAATCAGGATGATGATAATGCGTTTCTGCGAGTCATTAACACCCCACGTCGAGGTATCGGTTCATCCACCTTACAGGCGCTTGGAGAATACGCTGCCAAACGCAACACCAGCATGTTTGGCGCCTGTTTTGAAATGGGACTGGCGGAAAGCCTGCCAGCTAAATCAGTGCAGAATCTGGAAGTCTTTACCCGCTGGCTGATTGATATTGCCGATCGTGCTGCCCGAGGCAATCTGCTGGACGCTATCAAGGATATGATCGAAGAAATCAATTATCGCGGCTGGCTGGAGGAGGTCAGTGGTGATCCCAATAAAGCCAATCGTCGTATGGAAAATGTCGATGAACTGGTCAGCTGGATCGAACGAATGATTGATCAGGACACCGAAGAAAAATCGATTGGTGATATTGCTGCCCGTTTAACGCTGATGGATATCATGGACCGGCAGGCTGATGAAAATCAGGCTGATGCGGTGCATCTGATGACATTACATGCCGCTAAAGGACTGGAATTCCCACATGTCTTCATTGTCGGTATGGAAGAAGAAATTCTGCCACATCGAACCAGTATTGAAGAGGATTCCATCGAAGAAGAACGGCGTCTGGCGTATGTTGGTATCACTCGGGCACAACGTAGTCTGGTGATGACGCTGGCCAATACCCGTAAACGTTATGGTGAAAAGGTGGACTGTGAAGAAAGTCGTTTTCTTCGCGAGTTACCGCCGGAAGATCTGATCTGGATGACCGAAAAAACTCAGGTAGATCCTGAAGAGCGAAAAGAGCGTGGTAAAGCGCATTTATCCAATATTCGCGATATGCTTAAGTAACTTATTAATAGAATGACCAATTAGTGGTGGCTAAGGAAAAAATATGAAAACAAAACTACTTATGTTGGCGATGTTGGTTCCCGGTATGGCAAATGCTCAAGTAATGCTGGAACAGAATCAGGCCGAAAGCGGAAGCTATTACAAAGGTGTTTTGACCGTTACGCAAGGTTGTGATGGTTCGACTACCACAGCAATAACGGTAGATATTCCTGAAGGGCTGCAATTTGCTCAGCCCATGCCCAAAGCAGGCTGGCAAGTAGAAATCGTGAAGAAACCGGTTGAACGCCCTTTCTTTCGCGATGGCATCGAGATAACAGAAGCCGTACGCCAGATCACATGGTCTGGTAATTCTTTGCATGATATTCATTTTGATGAATTTGTCTTCCGGGGACGTGTTGGTGTAGGTGCTACCAGTGTGTTGTATTTCCCGGTTACCCAAAAATGTGAAACAGGCGAATTGCATTGGGACCAGATTGCTGAAGAAGAGCCAGTTAAAAACACCATGCCCAAAGAAACCGGCCCCAAAGCGGTGAAGGATCTGATGGAAGATTTAGATGAGCTGGCTGAAGATCAAGCTGATCAGCAAAAAGCACATCAGCATCAACATGGGCAGGATACTGAAGATGCCGAACATGCTGGCGAGCATAGCCAACCCAAAGCGCATCAGCATAAACATCAACACGGCCAGTCAAAAGATGAGGATGAGGCCAAACACATAGGCAATCACGGTGAACCGAAAGCCCACCAACATCAGCATGGTCAACAGATGGAGATGATGAAAGAGGATGATGAGATGGATCATTCTGCTCACGCAGGCCATGGACAATCAACGCTGCAATATCCGGCACCGTTTGTGAAAGTTGTGGATGGTACGGGTGAACATCACCACCATTAATTCTATCTAGCTGAATAAAAATGGCCCAGTTTTTAACTCAAACTGGGCCATTTTTTTATGTATTCCTGCTTGTTTTAGAGCTTATGGAGGAGTAGGTGGCTGAGGCATAGGCGGTGCTTTTTCGGCCTCTTTCTGTTTATCATCATCCGGGTCATCTGCCGGTTGATAGGTTCCTTTTGAAGGGTTTGGAACCTGAGGCGATTTTTCAGCTTCTTTGTCGTCATATTCAGACTTTTTAGAAGCGGCGATAATAGTGAAGATACTCACTGAGCTTGCTTTATGGATTTGTTGTAGTGTCATATGTGATTTCCTTAAAGTGTTTAAAGAAGATGTCTTGCAGCAATGACAAGACTGGAATGACTAACTCGATAATTCGCAGGGTTTAACCATTCAATGTGACTAACAATATCTCAAGGTGAAAAATGAATTCGCCTAGCGAATAACCTGCTTAGAGATTTACTGAATTGAAATGCTTTAGTGTTTTCTACAGTAACTTATATAAACAAAAATACAACAACATGGGTTAAGTTGCTCCTGAATTATGTTCAGTGAATTCTGCCCGGTATTTTGGCCAACCTGGATTTGAATTAATACTAACTTTCTGATTTTTAAATAAACGGGGCATTTTTGCCCGGGATGTAATAACGCATTAAATTATAGAAATTAACCACAGGTCGAAGGTTGGGTTGAATGCAATGAAACCCAACAAATTGTAAACGACCTATAAAAATCATAGACTTTGAGCATCCGGTTTTCCCCTGTTAGACTCATTGGTGAAGGGGAATAACATGACAAATAGTTGTCTCTAGGCTTATCAAATTTTGCAACGTTCAGACCAATCTCTATCAATTGGCAGAACCTATAATCCCCTTGAATACTCAACGCAGCTTCTGTCATGTTCGGGTTCCATTATTTAATTACAAAGGGCTAACCTTTGAAGGAGCCAGTTATGAAATCGAATATTTTCACACTATTACTACTCGGTATGATGCTTATCTCATCAGGTTCGTTGGCGGGTGATCGCTATCGTGGTGATGGTCATATGATGATGACACCGGATCAACTGAATTGGGGGCCAGTCGCATCCATGGGTGAGGGGGCTGAGATCGCTTTTATTGAGGGTGATATTTCGGCTGAAGAGCCATTCAATTTTCGCCTTAGATTACAGGATGGCTATGAAATTCTGCCTCATAAACATCCTGCCTATGAACGGGTAACCGTGCTGGAAGGTACATTGCATTTTGCCCATGGTAAAACCTTCAACAAAGATGCCACCCAACGTCTGCCTGTCGGCAGCGTGGCGATCATGCCTTCCGGTGACCCCATGTTTGGCTATGCAGAAGGACAGACCATCATTCAGCTGCATGGAACGGGCCCATGGGGTATTGAATATATTAATCCTGATGACGATCCGCGTAACTGAATAACACTACAACGTTGAGGTTTAAAACCTTCTTGTTGAATAAAATGGCTCAGTTTTTTAATTACAACTGAGCCATTTTTTTGTCCGGGATTTGATTACTTATGAGCTTTTGAAAATTAACCACAGAGAGCACAGAGAAAATAAGATCTACTACCTATGTCAATCCTCAACATGAAAGACATCTCTATATTCCAGTTATTACCGAACCTTTTAAATTAGGCGATCAATGCTGGGTGCTCTTTCAGCATAAAGGCAGTCCTGGGATAGGTTGCGTCTCTGGTAAGATTGGGAAAGCATGGGTCATCAAAGATTTGACCCATATCAATTGTTAGTAAGTCCAACCCCAGTAAACTTGTTTTCTAGATAAAACAATATTTGCCAGACAAGGATCACACGCATATGAAACTTCGCTTTCTCGGTGGTACCAGCACAGTAACCGGTTCCCGCTATCTGCTTTCTGATGATAACCATCGATTGCTGGTGGATTGTGGTTTGTATCAAGGGGTGAAAACTCTGCGGCGGCGAAACTGGGCACCGTTTCCGGTAGATCCTTCAACTATCAATGCCGTGGTACTGACTCATGCTCATATCGATCATTCCGGCTATCTGCCAGCGCTGGTAAAAAATGGTTTCAAAGGCAAAATATACTGCACTAAGGCAACCCATCAGCTGTGTAATGTGTTGTTGCCCGATGCCGGTTATCTGCAGGAAGAAGATGCCAAGTATGCTTTTCGCAAGAAGTTCTCTAAACACGAGAGTCCGGAACCACTATTTACCGAAAAAGATGCCCGAGAAGCGTTAAAACACTTCGAATCCCTGCACTACCACGAGACATTCGAGCCGGTAAAAGGCTTTGAAGTCAGCTTCACACCAGCGGGACATATTCTGGGCTCATCCTGTGTTCATGTTCATCACAAAGGTTCAGACCGAACGGTAGTATTTACGGGTGATGTAGGTCGACAAAACGACATTATCATGCGTCCGCCGGAACCGTTGCAGCACGCAGACGTATTGGTATGCGAATCGACCTACGGCGACCGACTCCATGGTGAATCAGATCCAGAAGCTGTACTTGCAGAAATCATTACCAAAACCGCAGGCCGAGGTGGTATCACGCTGATGCCAGCCTTTGCCGTTGGCCGTGCACAAATGCTGCTATATGTGGTACATAAACTTATGGGAGAAGGCAAAATCCCCGAAATGCCGGTCTACCTGAACAGCCCAATGGCAATCAAGGCTACCGAGGCATTCATCAAACACCATAAAGAACATAAGCTGGACCAAAGCCAGTGCGCGCTTATTGATAATCAAACTCAATACATTCGTACCGTAGAGGAAGCCATAGAACTGGACAGCATGCGTTACCCTTGTGTAATTGTATCGGCAAGCGGTATGGCCTCCGGTGGTCGGGTATTACATCATCTCAAAACCCTATTACCCAATCCACGTAACAGTATTGTCTTCGCCGGCTTCCAGGCTCCTGGTACTCGCGGTGATGCTTTGGTTAATGGTGCTCAATCGGTCAAAATCCATGGTGCATACTGGCCGGTAAAAGCCGAAATTCATAATATGGATTCCATGTCAGCCCACGGTGATTACAACGAAATCCTCACCTGGTTGGAGCAGGGCAACCTCAAACCCGATAAAGTTTACGTCACCCATGGCGAAGTCGTTGCCAGCGACACCATGCGTAAACACATCACTGAAAAATTCGGCTGGGATGCCGAAGTGCCAGAACTGTTTGAGGAAGTTGAAATCTGAAACAAGGCTATTAATCACATCTGGCCTAATAAACTGGCTCAGTTTTTAACTAAAACTGGGCCATTTTTTGTTAGTTATTTGATAAATCATCGGGTTTCAGAAATTAACCACAGAAATGTATGGACTCCCTCCCCCTTGTGGGGATAACGTCATAAGCGAGTTAGCAGCTTGCTTTTACACATAAGGAGTCCATACATGATTGAGTCTAATGTAATCGCGATAGACCTCGCAAAAAATGTTTTTCAGGTGTGCAAGTTGTCCCCCAGAGGACATGTCATTTGGAATAAACAAGTTAACCGCTCAAAGCTGATAGCGCTATTAGTCAATGAACCTGTCTCGCTGGTAGCGATGGAGTCCTGCGGTGGAACCCATTACTGGGCACGTTACGCCAAGACGTGCGGGCACAGCATTAAAGCGATGTCTGCACGACGGGTAAAAGCATTTTTGCAAGGCCATAAAACGGATGCCAACGATGCGATAGCGATTGGTCTGGCCGCCTTGCAACCAGCGGTCAAATCAAGCCGAACCATCACACTGGAAGAGCAATGTCAGCAAGGTATCACGATGATGCGGGATTTGGCGGTTCGGCAAAAGGTTGCCCTGGCCAAACAGTTACGCGACCAGTTACTAGAGCTAGGCCATCCGATTAATAAAGGCGATGCCGCGTTGCTACGATGTGTGCCTGAAATAGTAGAAGACGCCGAAAATGGATTACCTGATTTTTACCGTGAAGCGCTCTACCACCAATACCAGCAACTAAGGGACTTGCTCGCCCATGCTGAAGCTTTAGAACAACGTTTCAAAGAAGCGGTCAGGCAAGATCCGGTGTGCCGTCGTTTAAGCGCTTTAGAAGGCGTCGGTCCGGTTGGCGCCATGCTGTTGAAACTGGCACTGAGCCAGCCGGGACATTTTAACAATGCCCGACAGGCGGCAGCCTGCGTTGGCGTCACCCCAGTACAGCACAGTTCTGGAGGAAAGGGCTCTATTAGCAAGTTGGCGGGTGATAAAAAGCTGCGTAGCGTCCTATTTGAAGGGGCATTAGCAGTTATCCGAAGCTTGGACAAGCGGGAAGCGAAAACCATCAAAGAGCAATGGTTAAAGCAATTAATCCACCGGCGAGGTAAGAAGGTCACGGCGATAGCGTTGGCTAACAAGACAGTCAGAACGGCTTATGCCATGCTGAAAAAGAATACCGACTACCAGCCAGCTTTGTTGGTTGGATAGTCCAGGATATGTTGGTCAATTAAGACGTTAGTTAACGGGTAAGACCGACCTTCAAGAGACTGTTTTGTGTCAAGGCAAAAAATGCCGCCACAGAGATGAGTCATGAAGGGGCGAATACATCATAGGGCCGAGTTCGCTACTCAATCAGAGCCCGTATATAAGCTCGCATCTATTCTCGTTTAATTGTGTAATTTAATTGACAACATTGAGGGAGTCCATATAAGACACAGAGGGCATGGAGAATAAATTTGAATTGCTGTGTGACCGGTATTTGAGCAACCTGAAGTACACAATTTCATCTTCAATTATTAACTATTTTATGCAAATCAGGGGGTTGCGATATTTAAAAAAACGGTTTAAATTGAGAACAATCTCACACTTTGGTGGTCGATATGGATATTCAGTTCGCACCAACTAAAGCCTGTTCGGGCAAAAAACTAATCGTGAATCATTCACGATTAACTCCAATCATCAAAATCATTCAAAAAAATCTATTTAGATTCGATTTCGTAAAATTATCTGTGAATTTTCGATCAATTTATGATCCCTTCACGTTAATAATTAATATGAGGTCGCAGACCTCATCAACATACTGTTAGGTTCATCAACATACTGTTAGGTTCATCAGCAAATCGAGGGAGGTGACTTGACTATGGCTAAATGTCCGAAGTGCAACGGTTCAGGCAGCGTTCTTTCACATCTTAATCTCTATGACGCGAACAAGGTCGGCGCGGGAATGGGTATGCACCGATGCGATAGATGCGCTGGCCAAGGTGTTGTTCATGGCACATCAGGAGCTGGAGGCGGTCAGGAGCTCGGAAATGGACTCATGGCGGTTATCGCGGCGCTATTCCTGCATCCGGTATTTTCGTTTGTCGGATTCTGGCTCATCTGCTTCGGACTGTTGCTGTCCATTGCGCCCGTACTGGGCTTGTCCACAACGGGCCTGAATGATCTCCCGAATTGGTACGGCTTCTCGGCCATGGCCATCCCAATTGTGCTAGCCGTGTTATTAAGGAAGATAATCCCGACAATGATGAAATGGATATTCTATATCGCCTGTGTGGGGATAACGCTAGCGTTCGTAGGCGGGATAATCTGGGGAATTATTGAAAGAACGACATCAAGCTAAGCGCTTCGGAGGCGAATCTGAAACCTAACAAAAGAATGGAGCGGACAATCAAAAGTGTCACGCGCTTTGCTTACGCAAAGGGCGCGCCAATTTTGCTTGCCGGTCATTCTCGACGTTATGTTGCGAGGAGAATCTGGTTGAGGGAAATCAAGGGGTCAGCCAACTTGATATGAGAGCAACGTTATTTGGGAATATAAAAATGACTAAACATTCAATTTTCTCAATACCATTCGCCAAGGTTTATCCACTGTATATTCAAAAGGCTGAACGTAAAAAACGAACGAAAGCGGAAGTTGATCAAATCATTTGCTGGCTGACCGGTTATGACCAAGCAGGATTAAAACAGCAAATCGAATTGGAAAATGATTTTGAAACTTTTTTTGCTCAAGCCCCAGCGATTCATCCAAATAGCTCTTTAATCAAACCAAGAAAAAAGCAGAAAAAAGGGGACAGATTTATTTTCCATACATCCCTCAGGTTCTCTAAAATAAATCTGTCCCCTTTTTTCCTGATTCATTTCCTCGTTACTTAATATCCATTGTTATTTACCTGAAGACAAACTAAGGAAAAAAATGAATAAAATAGTAATTGCCGTAACATCAACTACTCTCGGTTTCATTGTCCTAGCACTTGTCATTTCATGGCTAAGTGATAACGAACAAGTGGGCAAATTGGCGCCATCTGTTATTGATTGTCAGATTTACGAAGCTGGCGAGGCTTGTAATGACCTTTTAGAGCTTGGAGTATCACCAGAGCCATCTAAGAGTAATAAGTCTTCCCAATTGGAGATCTCTGAAATAGCTGAAAGCCATGATCCAGAAGAAATGGAGAACCCGATTGATTTAACCTATCTGCACTCAGCTGAGAACAGCATCACTTTGCCAGAAACATTTACTCAAAGATGGTCCTACGCAAAGGTATCCCAAAAACAAAAAAACACCAAACAACTGCAATTTATAGCAACTAAATGTCTTATAGCAAGGCGAGAGAATAGCCGCGAATGTCTTGAGTTATTGGAATTAGGCATTGCTCCTAGATTGTATTTGAATAATCAAACGTATCTGGAAAAGATATTCAAAACAATCGCTAGTGCAACAGAAAAATCAGACCCCAGTTTATTAAAAGATCTGGATGTGTATACGCATGAATTTGCTTCAGAGAATGGCATATCATTGCCTGAAAGTTATACTTCTCGCTGGCCTAAACCATAATTAAGTCAAAACCATTTTTGGATGTGAAATGACAGGAATATCAAGAGGTCAGCAAACTTGATATGAGACCAACGTTATTTGGGGATAAAAATGGCTAAACATCCTATCTTCACCATGCCATTTTCAAAGGTCTATCCGCTTTATGTTCAAAAGGCTGAACGTAAAAATCGAACGAAAGTGGAAGTGGATCAAATCATTTTCTGGCTAACCGGTTATGACCAAGCAGGATTAAAACAGCAAATCGAATTGGAAAATGATTTTGAAACCTTCTTTGCTCAAGCCCCTGCTATTCATCCCAATAGTTCACTAATCAAAGGCGTGGTGTGTGGTGTTCGGGTTGAAGAGGTCGACGACCCATTGATGCAGAAAATTCGTTATCTGGACAAGTTGATTGATGAGCTGGCTAAAGGCAAGTCGATGGAGAAGATTCTTCGGCAATAATCTTTCAAAAGAAACATTTCACAGTTCAATATCTATGAAATCTCCCTATGAATACGGCATCAAACTTTTAAGAGTGGCTTGTGAATAATTTTATCGTATTTACCGGTGGCCCAGGGTCGGGCAAAACTTCTGTTATCAATCGCTTGAAAGCGCTTAATTATCAGTGTGCCACAGAAGTTGGCCGCAAAGTGATTCAGCGGCAAGTTGAGATACAAGGCACAGCGTTATATTGGGGGAAAAGGGGACGGGAAAAGGGGACAGATTTATTTTAGAGAACCTGAGGGATGTATGGAAAATAAATCTGCTCCCTTTTTTTCTTTTTTTTTGCCCTTTTTTGGAAGCGTGTCAAAACCGGAGAAATGCCCTTCCGTGCTACGAGGTACATATCTATCGGGCTTTTTTCGGTCGCTATTGCGGTTGCAATTCTATACCTGTCTAATCGTATATCAATATCATGGGTGACCTAAATTACTTGGTACTATTATTTCACCCCACAGCATTGGAAATAATTACATTGCATCATTTCCGCCCTATGGGACAAAAAAATAGCCTCCAGCATTGGTGACTATGAAAGTTCGACAGGCCATAGGATCTGGTGATATATGTAATCATTTTTGGTTACATTTGCGAATGTAACCAATTTAGGTTACATTCTTAATTGTAACCGTTTTTGGTTATGGTAAAGCGACGGGGCATTAGAATTAAGCTTTACTCTGGCGCTAGGGAGGTAGTTTTTGTCAAACAACTTAAAAGCAGTTATTACTGGTGACCTAGTAAACTCACGTCAAATTAACACGGATGAGTATAGTGAGGTGCTTAATCACCTGAAAGAGCTTTTGCACAACTTGGCACAAGAACGTGAGATGAGATTTGATATATTCAGAGGCGATGAATTTCAGGTTGTCTTGAAAGATCCTGCTGAATCAGTTTTTATCGCAAGTATTATTCGGCTTTCCCTGCTATCAATTAAAGTTGATGTACGCCAAAGTATTGCCGTAGCGGAAATCGATGATTTAAGAAGTAAAGTAAAGAGCTCAACTGGGCAAGCTTTCGTGCTGTCAGGCCAAAACCTAAATAATATGAAGTCTGAATTGTTTGCATTTGCATCTTCAAACAACGTCCTTTGTAAACACCTTAGCGCTACTATTTCATTACTTGATGTCCACTTATCGTCATTAACGCCCACTAAAGCTAGCGTTTTAAGTTGTTATTTGCAGCATAGTGATGAATCTCACGAGCATATAGGCAAGCGATTAGACAAAGGACGTGTCAACACGACCAAGTTATTAAACGCAAGTCACTACACAGCAGTAAAAGGCTATTTAGATTATGTTTATGAGCTAATTAGGCTAAAAGGAGAAATAAGTGAATGAGTATCTGATTTTATCCATATTGCTGTTAGCACATTTACTAGGTGATTTTTACCTGCAAAGTGAAGGAATGGTCAAGGCAAAGTATTTCGGTTCCAAGAAAAAATGGTTTAAGTTGGGACCTCTTTCTACACACATAGCCCACGCATTAATCCATGGAGGGTTAGTGTTAGGTTTGTTGGTAAGCTTTCGAATACTCGATTTGATTGAAGTTTCAACAACTGAAGTTTGGTTGCTGTTTATTAGTTTAACCTTTGGGCATTTGTTTATTGATATCTCCAAATCATGGTTTAGCTCGCAGTGTAGCGTCTTTAAAAATAATGCTTTCCCAACGCTAATCGTTGATCAGATTGCACATACCGTATTTATCTTCTGCATTTGGATAGGGTTTTTCGATAGATTTGGAAACTGGGTGGATAGCTTAAATCTCCAAAGCCTAATTATGGTAATTGCCTATCTTTTAGTATTGAAACCAACTTCAATAATTGTGCAGCTTATACTTTTGTCTAAGGACCATAATGGCGAGACGCGGGCAGAGTTTACAGAGAAAACTGAAATGGTAACAGCTGATAATGATAAGCAACTCCCCAACGCTGGCAAAGTTATTGGCTACATAGAGAGAGTAGTAATATTGACTCTGATTTTTGCAGATCAATACACTGCCATTGGATTTATTATCGCTGCTAAATCAGTTCTCAGGTTTGGTGAAAATAACTCAAAAGATACAAAACTTAACGAATACGTGCTTTTAGGAACATTGGCTAGTTTTGCTATCGTTTTGCTAGTGGGAGTGATGACCAAATTTATAGTTGAAAATCTAACTATGTAACCCGATGAAGTTACATTTAAATTTGTAACTTTGATAGGTTACACATGAAAGAAAAACTATCTAGCGAACTGTTTCCGTCTGCGCAAATTAAAGGGCAGAATACTTGATGATAAGTATCTTTGTTAGCATAAATAGAAAATTAGGAACGACTTTTATGGTAGCTAATTTCGACAAAGCTGATGACGATAAATCCCTGCTTGGTTATTGATAAATAACTGCTATGACTAACAACTGGTCAGATTTTGAAGTTGAGGTGGCCGTTGAAGATTACTTCAATATGCTTCGGCTCGAATTGTCTGGTCAGAAATACAATAAAACTGAGCACCGTCGAGCTCTGATTGAACAACTGAATAACCGCACCAATGGATCGATCGAGTTAAAACATCAGAATATAAGTGCCGTTTTGATCGAAATGGGTATTCCATACATTGACGGTTATAAACCTCGATTTAATTATCAACGTTCCCTTTTACCTCTCGCAATAACAGATTACCTTGAAAAGAATCCTGAGATTCAGCTGCTATTTGAGAAAGATTCGGTATTTATTCCAGCTGTTCCGAAAGTAGAAGATTTCCTGGCCGCCCTGGAACAGCCTCCGGCTCCAATAGATCGCAAAGAGAGCAGCATTGCAGAACCCAAGATTATTTATAATCCTGGTGGGGTAAATTATCTGGAGCGTGAAGCTCGAAATCAGTTGTTAGGTGATGCTGGAGAACAGTTTGTTATTAACTTTGAACGTGCTCGTTTAATACGTGCGGGTAGAGATTCTCTGGCCGACCAGATAGAACAAATCTCAATAACTATTGGTCCATCTGCTGGTTATGATATTCGTTCTTTTGAGGATAATGGTGCTGAACGTTTCATTGAGGCAAAGACAACAAAGTACGGAAAGAACACGCCGTTTTTTGTAACACCAAATGAATTGCGATTTTCCCAGAAGAATTCCTCGCGTTATTATCTATATCGAATATTCAAATTTCGGGATACTCCAAGACTTTTCGCTTTACAAGGTAATCTTGAAGAGCGCTGCATCCTTGCACCGTCAGAGTATATGGCGAGAACAGCATAAAATTTAGTAATTGATCTTTGGATTAGATAGTAGATCAGTTGCATCTATCTTTATATATATAATGATATTGAAATGACAAACGAACAGAACGACTTAGAATCCATTGCCAGTGAGAGTGTTGGCAAAATAATATTCGCGTTATCCCAATTAGAGTTTAATCTTAACCTTTGTTTTCAATGGTTAATTCGTGCTGAAGATTTTCACACCGTGAACCCCCTTATTGAGAGGCTTTCTTTTAAAAGCAAGATCGATGCTTTGAATGAGATTATAGAAATAAAGTTTTCCTCTAGCCCAGAGTGTATTTCTGATTTTAGGTTATGGTCCCAAAAATTAGATAAATTTAGAGTGAAGAGAAACTCATTCATGCATGGTCGCTGGGGTTTTCAATATGGAGATCAAGCAATTCTTAATGTTGCTCCAGGAATGATTGGAACAAAGCGTTTAAAAGAAACCCGCTATAGCGTTGATGAATTAAAAGCAGAACTACTTTTAATCAAAGCTATATCAAAGGAATTTATAAGTATTAGGGAAAAATGGCAAATCTAAACTACTATGAAAATTAAGGGTCAATCTGCCCAAAGTCTATCGAGTCGGGAAAAATAATAGACCCTGAAGTTCTATGACCTTTCCCCTGAATTAGTACCATTCCTTTGATGAGATTTGGTTACTTTATGCTGCATGTTTTGCGTATTCAACTGGTGGCATGTAATTCAATGAGCTATGCGGTCGGACGTGGTTGTAATGCTCCCGCCATAAATCAATTTCATATTTGGCTTCATCCAGTGTTCTAAACCAGTGTTGGTTAAGACATTCATTCCTGAATTTGCCATTAAGACTTTCTACAAACGCATTCTGTGTCGGCTTGCCAGGCTGTATGAACCCTAAACTGATGCCACTTTCTTTACTCCAGAAAAACATCGCTTTACTAGTGAATTCAGTGCCATTATCACAGACGATTTTGGCAGGTTTATCCCGTTGCTCAGTCAGTTGGCCAAGGAACCTGGCGACTTGTCTGCCACTGATTGAAACTGAGACAAGCTGACCCACCATTTCCCGTGAATAATCATCTACTACATTAAGCACGCGAAACCGCCGACCATTACTTAGTTGATCAGAGACAAAATCCATTGACCACCGTTGATTTGGTGCTGACGGTATTTCGAGTGGTTGCTTTGGTCGGGTTAATTTCTTACGTTTCTTGGTACGAACCTGCAGTCCTTCTTCGGTATACAGTCGGTAGGTATGCTTTTTATTCACCACCAGTCCCTGCGCTTTAAGCAGCCCATGCAACATCAGATAACCATATCTTGGATAGCGTGCAGCCAATGATTTCAGCTCAAGCCTGGCAGGCATATCAGTCCTTAAACGGGATTGATACCGATAAGCAGTTCGACTTAACCCTGCCAGCTTGCAGGCCACACGCTCACTGAGCTTGAACTGTTCAGTAAGGTGTTTAACAATCGGCTTTCTTGCCGCTGGCGTTACCACTTTTTTGACAGCACGTCCTTCATTGCCTCAACTTCCAGCAGTTTGTCTGCCAGCAGCTTCTTCAGCTTGTTGTTTTCGGACTCCAACTCTTTCAGGCGTTTGGCTTCGTTCACTTCAAGGCCCGCGTATTTACTGCGCCAGTTGTAAAAAGTACCAGATGAAATCCCCATTTCACGGCAGAGGTCGTCAACTTTGGTTCCAGCCTCATGCCGCTTAATGGCTTTAATGATTTGTTCTTCGCTGTAACGTTTTTTCATTTTGAGATCTCCAACTCCTATAGTTTATTGGAAATCTCATCAATGTCATGGTCTTAAATTTGGGGGAAAGGTCATCTATTAGCATTCCTGTTTAATGGACTGTTTTACGGCGCCGTGTTTGCCGTGTGCTCCGGGTGAGGGCGATGATCTTCTACCCATTGTTCGTCCATGCGTGGATCCATTTCAGCGAGAACGCTGCCGGATGCCGCCGGAACAGCAACGTATACATTCATATGGTCTTCTGCGATACGCTCGTTCAATAATGAATAATAACCTAACGCCAAGGCAAACAACGCCAGCACAATAAAAAATGCGATCGCTGAAAATCCCAGTACAAAACCTAAAATTAACGGCGCAATAAATGAACCGAAGCCATACGAAAACAATAAGGTTCGGCTAATCTCGACCAAATCTGTGTTTTCATCAAACACATCATTGGCACGGGCTACACTCAAGGGATAAATGCTGAATAAACTGACACCCAATAAAAAACCAACCGTATACAGCAACGCCAAACTATCACGCCAAATCAAAGGCAAAATCAGCATTAGCAGAAAAACACCAACACTGAAAAATCCAGACCAGGCCAGCATTTTCCGACGTCCCAATCGATCCGATAACATGCCCACAGGCAATTGCGCCATCAGCCCACCCAGAATGGTAATGGTCATAAACAATGAGACGACTTTAGGCTGATCAAACAGATTTAAAACGTACAGCGGCAGCATGGTGTAAAACGCGCCAACAAACACTCCACCAATAAAGCTACCAACCAATGCCAACGGCGCTATCGATAACAATTTTGGCATGCTGTAACGTTCAAAGGGTTTTAATACGGGTTGCGAGACACGCGTCACCGCGACCAACACCAGCGACCAGAGCACCAGAATTGAACCCAGAATGAAAATTGTATTGGCTGACATCTCCAGCATTAATAGCAATTGACCCAATGCCAACGCTAGGAAGAAGACGATGGTATAAATTGCAAGAATTTTGCCGCGATCTTCAGATGAGCTTTTTTCATTCAGCCAGCTTTCCAACACAATCAGCATGGCATAAAAGGCAAAACCTGACACCAAACGCAATACGGCCCAAAACCAGGGATCGAACCATAAGGCGTGGCCCAAAAAGGCCATGACCATAATCGCAGAAAAAGCCGAAAAACTGCGTGCATGACCTACTGTGACGATGAGTTTTTGACTGAATATTGCGGCTAACATCGCGCCGAGGAAAAAAGCGGAATTGATTAAGCCGATGGCGCCCTCATTGAGGCCTTTCTGTTTCAGGAATATGCCGATGAACGTCATCAATAACCCATAACCCGTTGCTAATAGGGAGATTGAAAAGAACAACGAGGAAATCGGTAATAAGGCTCTTTTAAAAAACATGCGGATTCCTGAAACGAAAATAGCTTGCTGCGAGTAAACAACAAGCCACTATTTTGATTGTTGTCAAAACAAATTCAAGGAAGAGTACAGCAATCTTGGTTTAGGTGAACTATGTTTAAACCCGAGTCAGAGTAAAACTCAATATCCCAAGTGAGCTGTGTCACGGGAAAAATAATCAAACGTTTTGATATCGTTTATTCTGAGAAGTTGATTGAGAAAAGTGAAAAAAGGAAAAGGGAGGAATTTGTTATATCCCGTTACTTATGGTGATCATTTTTAGTCACTAAAAATTCCAGACCCGCACCTACATCTTCCTCGCCACAGGCGGCCATGTCATCAGGGCTGGCGGCCTGCGCATCTTCATGATTCAGTATCAAATCGCGTTCGTTTCTCGGCTTATCTTTTTTAGTTTTTTCTTTGTCACTGACTTCAACTGAGCTTTTAGGCGAGATGGTGCTATCGTCCACAGCACTTTCCGGGCCGTTAGGACTTTTCGTCGGAGTAACTTTGGATTTATTGCTCATGTTGTTTACCTCTAGTGACATCAAAAGTAAGGCTAGTTGATAACAGGGAGAATTACGACTTAACGCTTTGCCTTTTGCAACCACTTATCCAGTTGATTACCAAACGCTTGTCGATCGCGTTGATTAAAAGCTGGCGGGCCGCCCATCTGTTCGCCACTACTTTATGTAATGACCACCCCTAAATATACTAAAAATCAAAGACTTGTCACACCTAACCAAAAAGGACTAAACTGATAGGTATCTCTGATTCTGGATGGCTGAATATGACTATTCATCTCACGCCCATCTTGTTCCACATCTGCTTATGCAGAAAATTAATCGTAAATCATTCACGGTTAATTCAATACACCCCATCGACCCTGAATAAACCATCTAACTTCAATAGCATAAAGATAATCGAAACGTGTATGACATTTTATGTTTCTTTCACGTTAATAATTGTTATGCCGTCGAAGATCATATTAGCAGTTTGTTAAGTTTTACTCGAAAAACGGGAGGACTAAATGAAAAACATATCTTTTAAAAGCATTTCGGAGTGGTTCATCTTGCTACTGGCTATTAGTTTTTTGTATGGCTGTGGCGCATCAGAAAACGATGATTTGGTCGGCACTTGGGAAATCGACCACGAAGCCATGAGTGAACTGACTAAACAGCAAATAGCTGAAGCCAATAATCCCATGGAAGTTGGATTGGCGAAGATGGTCATGGCCATGATTGATGACATGCAATGGGTAGCAAGTCTTGAAGACAATGGCTCATTGTCACTTTCGATGGAAGAAACGGATTATCTTTTGAACGCCACAGGTACCTGGTCGGTAGAAGATGATAAGGTCACCATGACGTACACGGAGCAGCGTGACCAGGTCAAATCGCTTACTGGTACGGTTCGAGATGGCCGTATCTACCTTGACCCGGAGAACGAGGGCCAGCCAGGCATTATTTTAACTCGTGTTGGCCCTCCCCTTGTCGCTATCGTTGAGGAGCAGCCGCAGATTCCACCCCTCGGACCGTTACGCAATGAATGTCCGCCAACATTGGTCAGCAAACCACGTGCCGATGGTGCAGAGGTTGATGATATTGTGGGGCTGCGACCCGGTCTGTTATTTGCTGATGTACGAGCGTTGCTCGAATGTCGTGATGATATTCGTGTAATACAGACTGCGGCATTGTGGAGTGCTCAGGAAAACTATGGTATTGCCACTCGTCAACTGCTTCGTGCTTCCGATGGAATTCCTTGTACAGAGCAGCAGGCGAAAAATTGTGATACAGGCGGTGGGCATTTCGAACCACTGCGGGACATCACCCGTGAATATATTGTTGCCTTTACTGGTCTGCCGGAGCAGGAGGTTGCACGAGTTATATGGCGACGCAGCTTGTATTCGGTGGAGGATACACAGGCAATTTCAGTGCTTTCGGAGGCACTCACTAAGAAGTACGGTCAGCCACAGCTCCAGGCTACCGGTAACCATTCACGCATTAACCATGTTCGTTCTGGTTCTACCAACTTGGTCTGGTTGACTTCACGTGAAGGTACACCGCTCCCGCCGCCAACCAGTGAATTCAGCAATGCAGCCATGAACTGGGAAACTTGCGTGAATGGACTTAAGCCACAATTCGCTACCCGACAAGGATGGAGCTCAGGATGCAATTTGACCATTCGGGCTGAAATTCTTCCACAGCCGGAAAATGGTTTGCTTGCTCGCGAGCTGAATATGGTGGTTGCTAACCAGCGCGATCTTTATCATGGAGACACACAATTCAAGAATGCTATGCGAATTGTGAGTGAGGAAAAGTTGCGTAGCGAGAGTGCCGCCCCGGATCTTTGATGACTTTGGCAAGTAGGTGACCACTTTGCTGAGATACTGAAAATCGCTGCTCTTTTACAGATCACTAATATCGGGTTTTCAGTTCAACGCTTAGCTTTCAACAGCCACTTATCCAGTTGATTGCCAAACGCTTGTCGATCCCGTTGATTAAAGGCCGGGGGGCCGCCCATCTGTTCGCCGCTGTTACGCATGGTTTCCATAAAATTACGCATGGTCAGTCGGGCGCTGATAGTGTCTGTAGTATACAGTTCGCCTCTTGGGTTTAAAGCCAATGCGCCTTTTTCAATCGCTTCTGCAGCAAGCGGGATATCGGCAGTGATGACTAAATCACCTTTCAGCAGGCGTTCAACAATTTCATTGTCCGCCACATCAAAACCGGATTGCACTTGCTGAAATTTCAGAAAAGGTGAGGGCGGTAATCGTAAGCTATGATTGGCAATAAAGGTGGTGTGGGTTTCTGTTCGGGTGGCAGCACGATAGAGGATTTCTTTTATTACCACCGGGCAGGCATCGGCATCGACCCAGATTTGGGGCTTACGTGGTTCAGCTTCGGTCAATTTATTTTTCCAACTGGCGGGTGCGTTCCACCTGTTTAACTTTGATATGAATGGCGGCTTTTGCCATCAGATGTGCGCTTACCGGTGCAGTGATAAATAGGAAAAGCGTCACCAAGATTTCATGCAAGCTGACACCATCCGTTGTAAAGCTGAAATGAATTGCCGAGGCAATCAGAATAGCCCCCACGCCAAGTGTGCTGGCCTTGGTTGGACCATGCAAACGCATATAAAAATCAGATAGTTTGTACAAACCAATTGAACCAACCAGCGTGAAAAACGCACCGACTAAAATCAAGATAGCTAAGATCCACTCAAGCATAATTGCCTCTATTCCATGATATCGCCGCGCAGCAGATATTTGCTTAGCGCGAGCGTACCCATAAAACCCATTACGGCGATTAATAAAGCCGCTTCAAAATACAAAGCACTTTGCAGATTAATGCCCAGCAGAATCAGCAATGCAATGGAGTTAATGTATAAGGTATCCAAAGCCAGAATTCTGTCTGGTGTGTTCGGACCAATAATCAGCCGGATAAAGCTTAGCAAAATCGCTAAACCGACCATGACAAATGCGATTGATAAGGCCAGATTCAGCATGTGACAAATATCTCCAGCAGTGGCTTCTCGAATTTGCGATGAATTTCAGCTTTGATCGCTTCAACGTCATCAATATGCAGCGCATGAATCAGCAAATAGCGGCGGTCTTTTGAGAGATCACAACTAACCGTACCGGGTGTTAACGAAATGGTATTGGCTAACAGGCCGATACCGACAGGACTGGTTAATTGCAATTCATAATGCAGAAAGCCCGGTTTTAAATTCTTTTGCGGCCCCAGGATCAGTTTGGCTACGACAGCGTTAGCTACCAGAATTTCAAACAACACTCTAAGCACATACAGCACTAACATCCACGGATGCCGAATAATGATTTTTTCAGGCCAGTAACTGGAGGTCAACCATGGAATAAAAATCGCCAACACTGCACCCAGTACGATATGACCAGGACTGATGGCGTTATTCAATAATAACCAGATGCCCCATAAAATCAGGGTGAGCAAAGGGTGGGGAAATAGCCGCTGAAGAATCATTTGCTGTTATCTCCATAAGGAACTGTACTTAACACAGCATCAATATAAGCCTGTCCATTGAATAACTGTCCTGCAATCTGACTGGTAATATCGGTTAATGGTTTAGCAAACAGTACCATTAATGGACTGACCAGCATCAGCAGGAAAACAGCCACAAAAGCTGACTTATTTAAAGGACTGGTTTTTTGACCTTCTTCCTTTTGCACACTGTAAAACAGTAATGAACCCGAGCGGACTACCGCGATAATCATCAATAAGCCGGCAATTAAAACGACACTTAAAATTGCTGCAAACCATGGGTGGTTGAGAGCAGAATGTAAAATCATCACTTTACCGAAAAAGCCGGATAACGGTGGCATACCGGTTAAGGCGATGCCTAACAGCATAAACACTGAACCTACGACTATCGGACGATCGATCGGAATGGCTTTGGTAAACGAATCGGAATAAATGCCGCGGCCTTTCATAATCACATCGGCTATCAGGAACATCGCTGCGCCGATCATGGTGGAATGAATTAAGTAATACAAAGAGGCAGCAAGGGCGGCTTCGTTATTGATACCGATGGCAATCATTAAGGTAGCGACCGATGCTAATATCAAATAGGCGACCTGACGACGTAATGCACGGGCGGCCAGCACACCCAAGGCGGCCAGGGCCAACGTTATTAAACCAAGTAGCAATACCCATTCAATATGCACAAACGCCAAGTCACCGGCTGCTTCACCAAAGATAGTGCCATGCACCCGGATAATAGCGTAAAGACCGACCTTGGTCATAATGGCAAATAATGCGGCGACTGGAGCAGAGGTATAGGCATAAGCACCGGGCAACCAGAGATAAAGCGGGAACATGGCAGCCTTGATACCGAAGACCACCAGCAGCAAGACTGCAGCGGTAGCCACTATACCTTGATCGGCCTCTGATACATTACGCACGGCGACAGCCATATCAGCAATATTCAAAGTACCCAGAATGCCATAAAGCGTGCCGACAGCGAACAGGAATAAGGTTGAACCCACCAGATTAATGACCACGTAATGCAGACCGGCACGGGTTCTTAAACGTCCCCCGCCATGAAGTAATAATCCATAAGAGGCGATCAGCAGAACTTCAAAGAATACAAAAAGGTTAAATACATCGCCTGTCATAAATGCACCGTTCAGACCAAACAGTTGCAACTGGAATAACACATGGAAATGCTGACCATGTTTATCGGTATCGGTACGAATGGCATACCATAATGCGCCTAATGCCAGTAGGGACGTCAGCAACAACATTAATGCGGATAGACGATCCAGCACAATGACAATGCCAAAAGGCGCTTGCCAGTTGCCAAGCAGCACGACTTGATAAATATCGCTATTTGCCAGTTGGAAGCTGACCAGGCTCACACCCACCAGCAGACTAGTTAAAATCAGACTTAAAATACGTTGTGTATCAATGCCAGCCGGACGAGCCATCAGCATCAGGATGCCGCCAATCAAAGGCAATAAAACCGGCAAAATAGTAAACGGACTCATGATTCGCTCCGTTCAGTTTCTGCTTTTGTGCTGTTATGTTTAGTGGCTTTCAGTTCATCATCTGAGCGATGCAAGCCATCGACATGATCATTACCCAGCTCGCTACGGGCTTTTAGGGCCAGTACGATGAGGAAAGCCGTCATCCCAAATGCAATTACGATAGCCGTTAATACCAAAGCTTGTGGCAGGGGATCGGTGTAAGCTGCAGCGGCAGGATCAATGACTGCGGGGATGCCGATTTGCAAACGCCCCATGCTAAACAGAAAGACGTTGACCGCATAGGCAAGCAGAGTTAATCCCAGTACTACCGGAAAGGTTCTTGCTCTAAGTGTGAGATACACTCCGCAACCTGTCATCACGGAAATGACACTGGCAACTAGCCACTCCATTATTTGATATCCTCAACATTGATGAAATGTGCTGCATGACTCAGTTTGCCAAGCTCAACCAGAATCATAACGGTGGCACCAACGACCACTAGAAATACGCCTAGGTCAAAGGCAATGGCACTGGCCACTTCAAATTTGCCCACGACGGGCCAGGTCAGATAGGTAAACGCTGTTGTCAGGAATGGATAGCTCAGTAACATGGAGACGACACCTGTACCCGTAGCGATCAATAGACCCAGCCACATTATCCGATGCATATCGGTCCGCAACCGCTCATTTGTCCAGTCGATACCGTTAGCAAGATATTGTGAAATCAATGCAACCGAAGCAATCAGCCCGGCGATAAAGCCACCGCCTGGCAGGTTGTGGCCACGCAGGAATATATACACTGCAACCATCAGCATTAATGGGAACAGCAAACGGGTCAAAGTTTGCATAATCGGTGGATGTGGATCATGACTCCATTCCAGACCTTCGACATCTTTTGTTGGCGCTGCAAGCTTGAGTCCTTCCAGCATGGCAAAGACCCCGAGACCGGCCAATGCCAGCACGACTATTTCACCTAAGGTATCAAAACCACGGAAATCAACCAGGATCACATTGACCACATTGGTACCACCACCACCAGGTTTGGCATTTTCGATAAAGAAATTGGCAATCGAGCTGTATTCACGGCTTAACACCGCCATGGAGAGCAGGAATACGGCAACTGCTGCTGAGATGGAAATAATGCCATCACGGGTAAAACGAATATAACTGCGTTCCTGTGGGGTGTGCTGAGGCAAAAAGAATAACGCTAATAACAACAACACAATGGTCACGACCTCAACAGAAAGTTGAGTCAGCGCCAAATCCGGAGCAGAGAACTTCACAAAGCCTAACGCTACGACAAGACCGACTACGCCAATGGTGATCAATGAAGTCAGGCGCTGATGATGGAGAGCTGCCGTTAACAGGCTGGCAACAATCAATATTAATGCCATGAGGATCGTAATTATATCGGCTTCCATTAATGCTCGATCCCCCAATAAAGGTGAATTAAACTGGAAGAACGTTAGGATGCTGAGCACCAATGCACCGCCAATCACCCAGCTCACGGAAGGTTGTAAGGTGGTTTGATCAAAATAATCGGTTACTTTTTTGGCAAAACGAATGGTTTTCCACTGCAGCCAGTCAAACACGGCTTTACCTTCAATCCCGTGTAAACATCTGTCATGCCAGGCAAACAGACGATGTCGTACGGTATAAACTGCCACCCCTAACACCAGGGCGATAAAGCTCATCATCAATGGCAGGTTAAAGCCATGCCAGATCGCCAGACTGAATTCTGGAGCCGGGGCTTGCAGACTTGCTGCTACCGCTACAGACAGAATTGGCCCAATCAGTAACATTGGTGCCACCCCGACGATCAGACATAGCACCACCAGAATATCGACCGGTATTTTCATGAAACGCGGTGGTTCATGAGGTGTTTTGGGCAAATCAATTGGTTCGCCATTAAAGAACACATCGTGGATAAAGCGCAGTGAATAAGCGACCGAGAAGATAGCGGCCAGGGTGACTAATGCCGGAATGGTCCAAGCTGCCAGCGTAGTATCTGACGCACTGATAGCCTGTTCAAAAAACATTTCTTTACTTAAAAAACCATTTAATAACGGCACACCAGCCATGGCGGCAGCGGCGATCATCGCCAGCATTGCTGTATGCGGCATCATTTTGAACAACCCGTTCAGTTTACGCATATCACGGCTACCGGATTCGTGGTCGATGATACCGGCGACCATAAATAGTGAACCTTTAAAGGTTGCATGATTAATGATGTGAAAAATCGCTGCTACCAGCGCCATTTGGCTGCCAAAGCCAAATAGCAGGGTGATAAGACCCAGATGACTTAGGGTTGAGTAGGCCAATAGACCTTTTAGATCATGTTTGAATAAAGCGACATAGGCGCCAATTAATAAGGTCAGCATACCGGCTGTGCCGACCAGCCAGCTCCATTCCGGGGTGCCCGATAAAGCCGGGAAAAAGCGTGCCAGTAAAAAGATACCGGCTTTCACCATGGTGGCGGAATGCAGATAAGCTGAAACCGGAGTAGGGGCAGCCATTGCATGCGGCAGCCAGAAATGGAATGGAAACTGTGCTGATTTGGTGAATACCCCCAGCAAAATTAGTAGCAATGTCGGCAGATATAAATCATGGCCTCTGATTAAATCGCCCGAAGCCAGCACTTGGGTCAGTTCATAGCTGCCAACAATATGGCCTAGTAATAACACGCCGCCCAATAAGGCCAAGCCACCTGCACCGGTTACCGCTAAAGCCATTCTGGCACCTTGACGGGCATCCTGACGATGCTGCCAATAGCTGATCAGCAGGAATGATGTTATTGACGTGAGTTCCCAGAAAACGACCAGCTGCAACAGGTTTTCGGATAATACGATGCCCAGCATTGAGCCCATGAACATCAGCATGTAGGCGTAAAATCGCCCCATTGAGTCTTTGGCTGATAAATAATAGCGGGCATAGACAATGATAAGCAGCCCGATCAGCAGAATCAGCAAGGCAAATAACAATGCAAGGCCATCTAGTCTGAAGGCAATATTAAAGCCGATAGAGGGCAGCCAGGACCATTGTTGAATAATGGTTTCGCCCGAAAAAATAGTCTGAATGGAAGGAAATAGGATTGCCAGAGTTAACAGGGTCGTCAAACCGGCTACCCAGGCAGAAGCCAAGCGATTGTATCGGGTAGCCCATGCAGCAATCGGAGCAGCGGCAAAAGGGAGTAAAGCGACTAAGGGTAGATTAAAACTGAGTAAGCTCATGACGGCTGGTGTTATCCCTGGCGATGCTAGACAATAATCGGTTCAGCATGTGGCTTATAGTGATTAAAATGTACTCTATTTGATTTTACTGATCAGTAAGAACCACCGGTTCGGTTACCAGTTCCTACTGATTCAAGTTTTAACGGTTATTCTGCTGATGAAATCATGTAATCGACAGCAGCTTTAACTTCATCGTCGGTGAGTTTCGGGTTACCACCACGTTCTGGCATCATATTAAAGCCATTAATGGCATGGTCATAAAGTGTATCCATACCTTTTTCCAGTCGTGGTGCCCAATCATCGGCGTTGCCAACTTTGGGAGAGTTCATCATGCCTTTATCATGACAAACAGCACATACCTGAGTCACCACTCGTTTGCCGACGTTGTCATCGGCAGTAGTATTATCTGCTACTTCTGTTTCTTCCTCAGCTGTAGTCTCTGCAATCTGTTCTTCACCAATGTTTTCTTTGGCTACCGGTTTTAATCGTTCTGCAATTGCTTCAGCATCCATTGGTTCTGGTTCGATAACGTTGTCAGCAATAGACAGCATATTCGACAAAATCAGGTTTGCGATTACAAACAGTGCCGCGACAATAAGCAAACTGCCGATCAAGTACTTTGGTGTATTAGAAGATTGCATGGTTTACCTCTGACTCCTTAATAGAGCAAATAATTATACGGGCATATGTTCAGCCGCGCTATGCATCAGATAACGCTCCAAGTGTGATTTTTCCGACTGTTTGACCAAGGCTTAATAAATAATGGGCCTGTTCAAGTGTTTGTGGCGTTAACTGATCAAAATGTTGCTGCGAAACAGGTTGTAACTGGTTTAAATCAGCCATCTGTGCAATACGCTGCAGAATATGACCTTGTTGTTCTATATCGGTTGTTTTCATATTGGGACGGGTAAACATAAACTCCCATACCAGACCGGCGCTTTTGTTTTTTAACAGGTTCAAATCCACTGGCTGCTGGAAGCTGACCACCAGGGCAATTAAACCTTGAGGTGCAATCAACTCAACCATGTGTGGATAGTAATAATCACTGTCATTCAGACACAGAATATAATCTGCAGCTGGCAAATTTGCTGCCTGATAATTATCTTTCAACTCACCCTTGTGACTAATCACCACATCGGCACCTAATTTTTCACACCATTGTTGTGTTTCTGGCCGTGATGCCGTGGCAATCACCTTCAGGCTGGTGAGTTGTTTTGCCAATTGAATCGCCATCGATCCGACACCGCCGGCGGCGCCGATAATTAATAAGGTTTTATCGCGATCTTTATCAGCGTCAATTTTCAATCGATCAAACAGCGATTCCCAAGCTGTCAAAGCCGTTAGTGGTAACGCAGCAGCCTCATGAGGCTGCAATGATTTTGGCGCTTTGGCGATAATTCGCGAATCCACCAGTTGATGCGAGGCATAACAACCATCACGACCAATATCACCGGCATAAAAGACTTTATCCCCCACCTGAAAGTTCTGACATTGTTCGCCAACTTCAGTGATGATTCCAGCAGCATCCCAACCAATGATTTTGCCGTTGGCATCATCCTGAAGCGTTGACTTGACCTTGAGATCGACTGGATTTACCGCGACAGCTTCTACTGCGACAACAACATCGTAACCCGTGGCTTTGGGCATTGCTTTTTGAACACATTGTGCGGGCTCGGTTGCATGGTGAAATTGTAATGCCTGCATAGCTATTTCTCCGTTAAGCGTTGAAGTGCATTGAGATAAGCGGTTTCGGATGGCGGTTGTTGCTGTTGCTGGGCCCGCCACAACTGCTCTGCCAGACAATCAATCATCATGTGCTGGGCTTGATGCTCATCAGCAGTCTGGGCGATTAAGCGCTGATAGGCCTGCACGATTCCGGCTGGACGATCGGTGGAGAGCTGTTCAAGCACCGCAATATGCAGGCCCATATGCAGATAGGGATTGGTCTGACCGTTTTCCACAAAATATTCCTGACCGGATTGAATCGGTGAGGAGAGCAGGCTGTGGTATTCGGAATGCAAGACAATCACATCAGCAATCATTTGTTCGAGCGCAGTCAGTATTTGTCCGGATTGCATTTTTTTCCAGACATCATGGTATTGCTGGCGCAATGCATCGCGGTCTTGACTGAAAATGGCCATCAGGCGGTTTTCCGCTGGCGCTGAGCACGCCGGTATTCATCACATAAATCGGTAACAATACACTGATCACAATGCGGTTTTCTGGCGGTACATACATAGCGGCCATGCAGAATCAGCCAGTGATGGGCATCCAGTTTGAATTCATCGGGGATCACTTTCATCAGACGGTCTTCGACCTCCCGGACATTTTTGCCTTTTGCCAGACCGGTTCGATTCGATAATCGAAAAATATGTGTATCGACGGCCATCACCGGATATTTGAACACCGTGTTGAGGATCACATTGGCGGTTTTGCGGCCGACGCCGGGTAAGGCTTCCAATGCTTCGCGAGCATCCGGCACTTCACCACCATGTTTGTCGATTAATTGCTGGCAGGTTTTGATGACGTTTTCCGCTTTGCTGTTAAACAGGCCGATGGTTTTGATATAGCTTTTCAAACCATCCAGACCCAAGTCCAGAATGGCCTGGGGTGTGTTGGCAACCGGGTAGAGTTTATCGGTCGCTTTATTGACGCCGACATCGGTTGCCTGAGCAGACAGGATCACGGCGATCAATAATTCAAACGGCGTCTTGAAGTTCAGCTCGGTAGTGGGCGATGGATTGTGATCGCGCAGTCTGCTGAAGAATTGTTGCCGCTGCGTTTGATTCATCGTTAGCCTGTGGTGGTTTGCGGGGTCAGCGCTTCAGCTTTCACTTTCTCAGTCCGATTCGCCACCCGGGCATCAATGGCATTTTTCAATGCCACGATAAGTCCCAGACCAATAAAGGCACCGGGCGGCAAAATCGCAATAAGAAAACCACGATAATCATCAATGACTGTAATGGTTAAGCCCCGCGCGGCTTCTCCAAACATTAAATGTGCCTGACTGAATAAGGTGCCCTGGCCGAGTAGTTCGCGCATACCGCCCAGCAATACCAGCACAGCAGTAAAACCGATACCCATCATCAAACCATCAAGTAAAGACGGGGTCACTGGATTACGTGCAGCAAAGGCTTCAGCACGGGCAATAATCGAACAGTTGGTCACAATTAACGGAATAAAAATACCCAGGATCAGATAAAGCTCATGGAACCAGGCGTTCATTGATAATTCAATGGCTGTCACAATCGATGCAATGATTAACACAAATACCGGTAAACGTGCTTCATCGGGAATCTGGTGACGCAGCATGGAAATAATGCCGTTAGAAGCCACCAGAGTCAGGATAGTGGCAAGTCCCAGCCCCAGACCATTGATAACGGTATTCGTCACAGCAAGCAATGGACATAAACCCAGTAATTGCACTAAAGCCGGATTATTTTTCCACAGACCTTCTTTAATAATCTGATTGTAGATTGTCATGTGTTTTCCTCTGCCGGGATAAACAACTTACCCTTATTTGCTTCAAAAAATTCCAGTGTACGCTTGATGGCATTAACCACGGCACGTGCAGTAATGGTCGCACCGGTAAATTGATCAAATTCACCGCCATCTTTTTTGACTTTCCAACGTGATTCATCCGGTGATTCTAATGACAGTCCGGCAAATTGCAGGATCCAGTCATCACGTTGCACATCAATTTTATCGCCCAGTCCAGGTGTTTCTTTATGGCTGATAACCCGAACTCCAGCCAGCGTGCCATCAGTGTAGATGGCAATCAGAATTTTAATACTGCCACTGTAACCATCTGGTGCAACAGCAGTTAATACAGCGGCTACTGGTTCAGTATTTTTTCTGGCTCGGTAAACAACAGTTGGCTCTTCGGTGCCTAATTGTGGTGTCGGCGGAAGCAACAGCGTGTCATTCAGAATATTATTGTCGTATTCCTGCTTTGGCACCAGTACATTTATCGCTTCAAGTAACGCCAGACGTTCATTTTCTATAATCTGTTCGCGGGTACTTTCTTCGGTATAAGCCACTAATGTTGTTGCCACAATGGCAAATAAAGCCAGCATCAGGCCAACCCGAACAGCCGGTTGATTCCATAATGCTTTCATCGTGTTGCTCCACCATATACCCGTGGTTGAGTGTAATAGTCGATCAGCGGTACCAGCATATTCATCAAAATGACAGCAAAAGCCACACCATCAGGGTAGCCACCCCAGATGCGGATTACATAGGTCAGGATGCCTACCCCGGCACCAAACACAATTCGGCCTTTCAATGTAGTTGATCCAGAAACTGGATCAGTGGCGATAAAGAATGCCCCCAGCATGGTGCCACCGCTAACCAAATGAAATAGCGGTGAACCGGAAACAGTGGGATCAATTAATGTGGTTATACTGCTGATAATCAGCAAAGCCAGAATCATTGCGACGGGTACATGCCAGCTAATTACTTTACGATAGAGTAACCAGATACCACCCAAAGCAAACCAGATATTGATCCATTCCCAGCCCCGTCCACCGGCCATGCCAAACAATTCCTGGCTACTGATAAATTCAGGATGACGATCCAATACAATCTGAGTTTTCATTGCATCAAGTGGCGTTGCACCTGAATAAGCATCAATGTCCAAACCATTAAACTGACCGGTAAAAATTAATTGCAGTGAACTTAACCACCCCATTGGTTGCTCGGCCAATGATTGCACCGGCAGCCAGGTGGTCATTTCCAGTGGGAAAGAAATCAATAACAAAACATAACCGATCATCGCCGGGTTAAATGGGTTATATCCCAGACCACCATAAAGGTGCTTGGCGAAGATAATGGCGAAGGTCACGCCGATCACCGTCATCCACCACGGCGAAAGCGGCGGGACAGCTAATGCCAGTAACACAGCAGTTACCGCAGCACTGCCATCACTAAGAAAAGGCTTTAATGGTCGATCACGAAGTTTAAGCATCACCGCTTCGGTGATAAGTGCAACTATCACAGCAAGGGTGACATTAATCAGCACACCGGGACCAAAATAATAGGTCATGGCGATAACTTCTGGAACCAGAGCGACCAGCACTTGTAGCATATGTAATGTAACGCGATTCGTTCCAGCTAAAAACGGTGGGCTCAACCGAAAAATGGGCATCAGACTTTTTCCTTCGCATCGGAATCTGTAGGTTCTGGTTTTTCCGGAGAATCTTTTTTGGCTTTAGCTGCTTTGGAAGCTGCCAGTGCAGCTTTACGCTGACGCTGGCGCTCTTCTTTTTCCTGTTTTTCGCGTTCAAGTCTGGCCAATCGGCTTTCATGTCGTTCGCGAGCCAGATCGGCTTTTTGTTGCTCACGTTGCTGATTCATGATTTCGGTTTTGGAAAAACGAAAATAGGAGACCAAAGGAATTTTGCTCGGACAGACATAATCACAGCAGCCACATTCAATACAATCAAATAAATTGTAATTACGGGTTTGATCAAAATCCTTAGCCCGTGAATACCAGTAAAGTTGCTGCGGCAATAAACTTACCGGACAGGCCTCCGCACAATCACCACAACGAATGCATGGCAAAGGTTGAGCAGGGGGGGCGACGTCGTCAACGCCGACCAGAATACAGTTAGCGGTTTTAGTGATAGGCAAATCATCACCCGCCAGGCTGTAACCCATCATCGGTCCACCCTGGATAAATGGCTCATCCGGTTGACGTTTTGTTTCACAAAAATCCAGTAAATCTTTGATTGGCGTGCCAAGCAGCGTTTCAAAATTACCTGCATGCGTTACATCGGTACCGGTGACCGTTACAATTCGGGAAATCAATGGTTCGCCGTGAAGAATTGCACGTCCTACCGCATAGGCGGTGCCGGGATTATGGCAGACAATGCCGATATCAATTGGCAATTTATTACTCGGTATCTGTTTGCCAGTGACCACCTGAATTAACTGTTTTTCCCCGCCGGTCGGGTAACGCGTGGGTACAACCACTATTTCAGTTTGTGATAAATGAGGCCTATGGCTTAGAGCAAAGCGCATTGCTGTAATGGCTTCAGATTTATTGTCCTCAATCGCCAGAATGCAACGTGACGCTCTCAGGGCAAATAACATAATCTCAACACCGTCAAGAATGCCCTCGGCACGTTCGCGCATCAGCATGTCATCACAGGTGATATAGGGTTCACATTCAGCACCATTAATCAATAAGGTTTCAACGGTGTGATGTACACCCGGATTGAGTTTTATAAAGCTGGGAAAGCCTGCGCCACCTAAACCGACAATGCCGGCATCACGAATAATCTGCCGTAACTCATGGGCCGTGTGTTGACGAAAGTCGGCTATTTGCTGACGCTCTATCCACTGTTCTTCACCATCGGTTTCGATAGTAATACACGGCGCAGAAAGACCGGAGGGATGGGGTATGGCATGCTCACCGATGGCAGTAATAACGCCAGATGACGGAGCGTGCAGACAGACCGAAACATGACCTTCAGCATGGGCAATTCGCTGGCCTTTGAGCACTTTATCACCCACCTCAACGATGGGGACAGCGGCAGCACCAATATGCTGTTGTAGCGGCAGTACCAATTGTTTACTCAACGGTGTTTTGCGTATCGGCACTTGAGTGGAGCGATTTTTATGTCCAGTCAGCTTTAAGCCACCGGGGAATTTAGTTAATGGCACACTCATGATCTGGTTTTCCGTTGCAAATCAATATGTGCAGGATCTGGCCAGCGCCATGTGTGAGGGTTAGGTTGTGTTTCGACCATATCAATACAATCAACCGGACATGGTTCAACACATAGTTCACAGCCAGTACATTCATCCGCGATAACGGTATGCATGTGTTTAGCTGCTCCCAGAATGGCATCCACCGGGCAAGCCTGAATGCACAGCGTGCAACCAATGCAGCGATCTTCATCAATTACCGCCAGTGTTTTGGGCTTTTCTACTCCACATTCTTCATCCAGTGGTTTGGGTTCTACATCCAGCAGATCGGCCAGCGCCTGAATAGTACTTTCACCGCCGGGTGGGCAGCGGTTAATATCGACTTCTCCAACTGCAATGGCTTCAGCATAAGGACGACACCCGGCAAAACTGCATTGTCCACATTGTGTCTGAGGCAGGATTTTATCAATTTGATCAACGATCGGATCCCCTTCAACCTTAAATCGGATTGAAGCAAATCCGAGAACAAGTCCCAGGACTAACGCGAGCAGCGTGATAGCAATGATGGCTGTCAGCATAAGTTAGACCTTAACCAATCCGGCAAAGCCCATAAAGGCCATTGACATCAGCCCGGCTGTTATCAGCCCAATGGCCGCGCCCTGAAATGGAGTGGGTACATCGGCCGCCGCCAGTCGTTCGCGCATTGCAGCAAAAATGATTAAAACCATCGAAAAGCCAACTGCTGCACCAAAGCCATATAAGGCAGATTCAAGAAAACCATGTTTTTCCTGGACATTGAGCAATGCAACGCCCAGAACCGCACAGTTGGTAGTGATTAAAGGCAGAAAAATCCCCAGCACTTGGTACAATAAAGGACTAGTTTTATGTACAACCATTTCAGTAAATTGTACAACTACTGCAATGACAAAAATAAAGCTGATGGTGCGCAGGAATTCAAGACCCAACGGAGACAACAGGTATTCGTTGATCAGATAGCTGCTAATAGATGACAAGGTCAATACAAAAGTGGTGGCCAGTGCCATACCCATTGCTGTTTCCAGCTTACGCGATACACCCATGAACGGACAAAGGCCGAGGAATTTTACCAGCACAATGTTGTTCACCAGAATGGTGCTTATCAAAATTAGGGCATAGTCAACCATTTAATAACCTACTGATTTTCTCAGGAATTCAGTTGAATGAACGCTCACCCCTGATTCAAATACAAATTATGAACCGTATAGTATAGCTTAATAACGCTTTTTATGTAGCGCTTCGGTAGAGGTTAAGGCTTGATGGTGAAGGACTTAGGGCCAATTTATCTTCAATGCCACGACAGTGATGATTATGTAGGATCAACAGCTAAGGTTGCAATCTGGCGTGTAATCAGTCAAAAACTTCAACACTTGATATCAGGCAGCAGCGGAGTTTTTGCGACGTTGTCTGGTGGCTTTTGCTAATTCACGTAATAGCATTTCACTGTTATCCCAAGCCATACAGGAATCGGTAATGCTCTGGCCGTATACCAGTTCTTTATCTGCTTCGACATTCTGTCTACCCGCTATCAAATTGCTTTCAAGCATCAAGCCGATAATACGGTTATCACCAGAGGCAATTTGTTCAGCCAGCGAGAGGCCAACAACTTCCTGTTGCAGATGATCTTTGCCACTATTTGCGTGACTGCAATCGACCATAATACGCACTGATTGGCCACTTCGACCAATGACCTCAGCAGCTTCATCAATGCTGGCTTTATCGAAGTTAGGTTTTTTACCGCCACGCAGTATTACGTGACAATCAGGATTTCCCGTTGTTGAAAAAATAGCGGAATGTCCATCCTTAGTCAGTGACATGAAATGGTGTGGCTTTGAGGCTGACAGGCAGGCATCAACAGCAATTTGTAAACTTCCATCAGTAGCGTTTTTGAAGCCGACCGGACAGGATAAACCTGATGCCAATTCACGATGTGCCTGACTTTCTGTGGTGCGTGCGCCAATGGCTCCCCATGAAATCAAGTCTGCAATGTACTGAGGACTGATCAGATCCAGGTATTCCGTTGCAGCAGGAACACCCATTTCGGCCAAATCAAGTAACAGCTTTCTGGAGATATGCAGACCATCGTTAATTTTGAAACTACCATCGAGGTACGGATCGTTGATCAGTCCTTTCCAGCCAACAACCGAGCGAGGTTTTTCAAAATAAACCCGCATAATGATATGCAAGTCATCTGACAGTTCACGTATCAATGGCTGTAAGCGACTGGCATAGTCACGGGCGGCATTAGGATCATGGATTGAGCAGGGTCCAATAATCACAATCAGCCGATCATCGCGTTGATGTAGAATTTCCTGACAAGCTGTACGTGCATTAAACACCGTTTCAGATGCCGTATCTGAGATCGGTAGTTGTTTATGCAATTGTGCTGGCGGCAAAACTTCCTGTATGCCAACGATGCGTAAATCATCTGTGTTATAACGCATTTTCAACCTGATTTGTGTTCAAAGTAAGAACCCGCAATTGTAATACTTTGCGGGCTTTTTCGCTATTTCAAGCTTTCAGGGTAAGGCGATAGTAAATAATTCGGCATTCAACCAGAGATGCATCCAGATACTGGCAACATAACCCAGCGCAATAGCCCAAATCCATTTCAAATGTGACATAAAAGTATAAATACCGCGTGCCTGACCCATAACTGCCACCCCGGCTGCAGAGCCAATGGACAGCAATGAACCACCCACGCCTGCGGTTAATGTTGCCAATAACCATTGACCATGACTCATCTCTGGCATCATAGATAACACGGCAAACATGACAGGAATGTTATCGACAACTGCGGAAATTAGACCCACCATAATATTGGCCGTGGTGGCGCCTAACTGGCCGTATAAAAACTCAGAGCCCACACTCAGATAGCCGATTGTTCCCAAACCTCCGACGCATAAAATAATGCCATAGAAGAACATCAGCGTATCCCATTCGGCGCGTTGCAATTGCTCGAAAATATTAAAAGGTGCTTTTTGCTGTGTTTCATCTTGAATATTAAATGCAGCTTGTCCGTCAGTCTCTTGTTTAGTTAAAAGACGTTTATCACGCATTTTAAGGACATAACCATGCAACTTGAGAAAGCCGAGACCTGTCATCATGCCCAGCACGGGGGGGAGATGAAGAAAGTGATGACTGCTGGCGGCCATGGCAATGGTGAGAATAAATAATCCAACCACGACCATCGCACCAGATTTAAGCGGGGCATATTCATGTACAGCGATCGAAGCAACATTTCGAATTGCCAGTGATAATAAAACTGCAGGGATTAACCAGTTCACCAGTGAAGGAATGAATAAAGCAAAAAATTCATGGAAAGCCAGTACACCCTTTTGCCACACCATCAAGGTGGTGATATCACCAAAAGGACTGAAAGCACCGCCAGCATTGGCAGCCACAACAATATTGATACAGGCGATAGCAATAAATTTGTGATTATTACCCGCCACAGCCATAACAACCGTGGCCATCAAAAGTGCTGTGGTCAGGTTATCGGCCACCGGTGAGATAAAAAAGGCCATCACTCCGGTGAGCCAGAAAATGGTTCTTAACGAAAAACCCTTATTGATCAACCAGGCACGGAGTGCATCAAATACACCACGTTCACCCATGGTATTGATATAGGTCATTGCCGCCAGCAGGAATAAAAATAACTCGGCATATTCAAGCAGATTATGACGAATCATAATGCCCGCCGTCTCATGGAAAACCGGGTCGGTTTGTTGTGCATAAATCAGGGCAATCAACCCCCAAATCAGACCGGCTGCGACAATGACCGGTTTGGATTTACGCATATGGATCTGTTCTTCAGCGATGACCAAAGCATAAGCAATAAAAAATATTGCTAATGCCGCAAAGCCTACCCAGTGCCCGGTTAAATCAAGCAATGCTACACTTTCCATAGCCCATATGGATGGCGAGAAGAACATGAAAAAGAAAAAAAATGGCCAGCGGGGAAATGACTTGAAAAGGCCTGATACGGGCATAACGACTTCCTGAGATGATGGGAAAAACTGCTAAATGATACCCTTCATCTCTGGAATCGCAACCGTTATTTGAGGTTCTGTTTGTTTTTTATAGCTATCTCGGTTTGAGGCTCATGTTATTCAATAAGACAGCTATGATAAATTGCTGGCTCCGAGAACTGTGCGATAGAAACCTTCAGCGGCATCGGTGACCAAATCAAACACATGATTGAATCCATTCTGACCACCATAGTAAGGATCAGGAACATCCGTCTCATCACGATCTTCAGCATAATCGAGAAACAACTTAACCTTATGCTGGTATTCGACAGGACAGGCTTGCTGGAGAATCTCCAGATTGTCCTTATCCATTGCCAGAATATAATCAAAATGCTCAAAGTCTTCATAACGAAACTTGCGTGCTCTGATAAAAGACAAATCAATACCACGCTGTTTGGCCGTTTGCTGGGCCCGGGCATCAGGTGGTTCGCCCACATGGTAGGCATGGGTGCCGGCCGAGTCGATTAGAAATTTGTCACTGGTGCCTTTAGCTTTCAGCAAACTGACAAAAACGCCTTCGGCGGTGGGAGAACGACAGATATTGCCCATGCAGACAAATAAAACTTTGATTTGACTCATTTGTAACTAACTCCGTAGCTCGGCCAGTAATTGTGAAATTATGGCATCGGCCTGACCAAGGTAGCCGCCACCAAACAGGTTGAGATGATTAATAATATGATAAAGATTGTAAAGCGTTTTGCGCGTGCGATAACCGGGATCGACCGGACGAATAGTGCGATAAGCCGCATGAAAATCGCCACCAAACCCGCCAAATAATTCGGTCATCGCCAAATCGGTTTCGGCATCACCGTAATAACAGGCCGGATCAAATATTACCGGATTACCCTGTTCATCACCGGCAGCATTTCCGCCCCACAGATCACCATGCAACAAGGAAGCTTGCGGTTGATAATCGGTAAAAAAGGCGGGCAACTCATCAATAAGCCGTTCGCCATTTTTTTGCAGAGTGCCTCTGAAACCATTGCTTGCCGCAAATTCCAGCTGTTTGCCCAACCGTTGCTGTTGCCAGAATTCCACCCAGTTATTCGAGCGATCATTTATCTGGGGTGTGCTACCGATGGTGTTGTCCATGTGCCAACCAAAATAGGGTTGGGGATGTTGGTGTAGCAGGGCCAGTTGTTCACCGAGTTTGGCATTTGCTCCACCGCGCATGCCGCCCAAAGCAATATATTCCAGCACCAGATAACTATGTCCATCAGCTGTGCCGAAACAAATTACTTCCGGGACTCGAACAGCATTCAATGCTGCCATCTCCTGCAAGCCCTGTGCTTCTGCAATAAACATATCAACCAGGTCAGGGCTATTGACCTTGATAAAGAATTGCTTGTCAGGCGTTTTCAATTGATAAGCTGTATTAATACAACCTCCTCCGACGGAAGAGAGTTGATGCGGATGGCAACTTAGTCCGGTGACGCTTTCAATTTGCTGAATAATTTCATTGAGTTGGGCCATAAATCTCTCCATCAAAGATGAGCAGGCGGGTTAACCATGCTAAGCTGAAACGGTAATTTTGCCAAAACATTCAAGGAGTTTGTCAATGTCAACCAATACCAAGGCCACACCACAAAGTCCCAAACAACAAGTGGCAATTAAAGCCGCTGAAATCGTCGACAATGGCATGATTGTGGGGCTGGGGACGGGATCAACAGCAAATCTTTTTATTGATGAACTGGCGCGACGTCAACGAGAACATCAACTGGATATTCAAGTGGTCGCCAGCTCTGTGATTAGCCGGGTTAAGGCCGAACAGGCCGGACTCAAAGTTATGGCGATAGAGCACCTGTCGCATCTGGACATGTATGTCGATGGAGCAGATGAAGTCACCAGTGATATGACTTTACTGAAGGGCAGAGGTCAGGATCTGGTTTGTGAAAAGCTGCTTGCCAGTCACGCCACAGCTTTTTATGTGATGGTCGATGAAAGCAAAATGGTTAATAAGATCGGTGAGAAAAATGCCATTCCAATTGAGGTGATCCCCCAGGCTGCTCAACTGGTATTGAACCGTTTGTCCAAATTGCAGGCCAAAGGAAGTTTGAGATTAAATGCCGCGGGTGACAATGTAGCTTACAGTGCAGCAGGAAATTTGATTCTGGATATGCAGTTTACGACATTTGAAACCGCACAGATTAATGCTTTACTGACAGTGATGCCGGGCGTGGTTGAGCATGGAATTTTTGCCGATGTTGCCAAAGCCGTGTTTGTTGGCTCATCTGACGGTGTCAAGTTATTGCAGGCCTGAATAAAAAAGGGCAGTGATCAACACTGCCCTTCATCAAAAAGATACGTATTTCGTTTATTTTTTTAATTCTTCAAGAATGGTTTCGGCTTTGGATTTACCAAACTCACCAGAGCCTTCAACACCAATGTATTTCACTTCGCCATCGGTAATGATCAGCGCTGCGCGGAATGAACGTACACCCATTCCACCACCGGTTAAATCACGATCCAGACCTAATGCTTTAATATATTCTGCACTACCGTCTGCCATCATGCGAACTTTGCCATTGGCCTTTTGTCCACGGCCCCATGCCGCCATAACAAATGCATCATTAACCGCTAAACACCAGATTTCATCTGCACCAGCGGCTTTTAAGGCTTCGGCATGTTCAATAAAACCGGGTAGATGTTGAGAAGAGCATAAAGGGGTAAAAGCGCCGGGAACCGTGAATAAAACAATGGTTTTGCCTTTTGCCATTTCACGCACATCCATCGGAGATGGATTCATCGGGCAGCCATTCTGAGGATCAAACTCAACACACTCTGTGAGTTTGCCATCGGGTATTTGTTGTCCAACTTCGATCGTCATAATCTCTCCTTTGGATTAATAATCTGATTGATTAGCATAAGCCATCTGCCAGCAGATATAAACACTGATGATTACAGGGGCTTTCAAGGTTGGAGCAATCAACTTAAATCGTTATGATGGATAGCACAAATGATTGATGGAGTAAAAAATGACGGCAGATAAAAACATTCTGAATTGGGGCATTCTCGGTGCAGCGCGTGTCACTGAAAAACTCATACCAGCCATTACGCAAGCCAGCAATGCGCGGTTAATCGCTGTGGCTAGCCGTCGAAAAGGGGCTGCAGCGAAAGTGATTGAAAAACTGGCCCCGACAGATAACGATATTCAGGCCTGGGATGATCCTCAAGCTTTATTAACGCATCCTGATATTGATGTGATCCATTTGCCCATGGCCAATGAAGAACATGCGGAATGGGCATTAAAAGCGATTGCTCATGGCAAACATGTGCTAATTGAAAAACCGATGGCTCTCACCGTTAAAGATATTGATGCCATTACCCAGGCTGCGAAAGAAAAGGGCGTAACGGTGATGGAAGGGTTTATGTATCGCTTTCATCCTCAACATGATGCAGTGCGGGAGATTATTGAGTCAGGCGTAATCGGCGAAATCAGAACCGTCAGCAGCCGTTTTGCCTTTCCAATGAAACCAGCACGTTTATATCGGGTTAACCGGCCCATTGCCAATGGTGGTGGAGCAATGTGGGATATCGGGCCCTATGCCATTCATACCGCGAGATTATGGTTTGAAGACGAACCCAAAGCCGTGACCGCAGTGGCTAAACTTAATGGGCACGGTGCTGATTTAAGTCTGACCGGTATTTTTGATTATGGTGAAGGAAAATTTGCCCAATTTGAGATGAGTTTTGAACATGCCCGTCGCAGTGTCTACGAAATCATTGGCACTTTAGGCGGAGTTACCTGCCATGCCACCTGGCAACCGGCTGACGAACCCGCGAAAATTTCCTGGTGGACCGAGGCGGGGCAACATGAAACGGTTGAAGTGCCCGCTGCCGATCAGTTTGTGAACGAAATCGAACATTTTTCCAATTGTGTACTGAACGACACTGATCCCTTACTCAGCCTGCAGGATGCCCGGGCTAACTGTAAAGCGATTGTGGCTGCATTGCAGTCGGTTAAAGAAGGAAAGACAGTTTCGCTGGCATAGAAGCAGATCGTATCATTTTCTCGTTAAAATAATGTCAGCTGCCCGCCTTCTGGCTGAAACAAGTCGCACTGTAAGGGGGAGAGCCCAGTGTTTATCATGAGTTTTTTTACAATACTTCGAAAACGCTGGGCAAGTAAGTCTGCATAAATGCCTTCCCCACGCAGGCGATGGCCAAAGCGTGGATCGTTGTTTTTACCACCACGTAAGTCATGAATCCGGTTCAGAATGTGCTGGGCCTGGTCCGGTCGGTGAGTATGCAGCCACTGCTCAAATAATGGGCTCACCTCAAGCGGTAATCTGAGCAAAATGTAATTAACGTCCAATGCGCCTGCATCGACAACAGCTTTGACAATATTTTCCAGTTCGGCATCGGTTAATACGGGTATGACGGGAGCGATTAATACCGTCACGGGAATATTCGCTGCACGTAACGTTTCAATTGTTTTTAATCTTCTTTTTGGCGCGCTGGCTCTGGGTTCCAGAACCCGTGACAGAGCTGAATCCAGAGTAGTAACAGAAAGATGTACCCGAACCAGATTCTGTCGAGCCATTTGCTGCAAAATATCGATATCCCGTTCAACCATAGATGATTTAGTGACGATATGACAGGGATGGCGGGTTTCACTCAACACTTGCAGGATCTGACGTGTGATTTGATATTCGCGTTCTATTGGCTGATAGGGATCGGTGTTGGCGCCAAGCGAGATGGGCGAGCATTGATAATTCTTTGCAGCCAGTTCTTTTTTGAGCAACTTGGCTGCATCAGGTTTGGCCGTAAGTTTGGTTTCAAAATCCAGACCAGGGGAGAGGCCTAAATAAGCATGAGAAGGGCGAGCATAACAATAAATACAGCCATGTTCACAGCCACGATAGGCATTAATGGACTGGCTAAAAGGCAAATCTGGGGATTGATTACGGGTAATGATGGTTTTGGGGTGTTCAATTTCCACCGTGGTTTTGGGTGCATTTTCTGGTTCCTGAAACCAGCTATCTTCAACCAGTTCGCGCTGATGTGTGTTGAAACGTCCATCAATTTTGTCGGCAGTGCCTCGTCCTTTGATTGAAGGCTGTTTAGGAGGCATCAATCAGACAAATAATATTCCACTGTAGAAACCACCCGAACCTTTTTGATATGCGGGTTATTATTATCGCGGGCGCTGATACTGAACTGACCTTGAGACGCTTTGCGGATTTTGCCCAGATTGCTGTCTGAATCTTCGGCAAATTTTTCGGCAACTTCACGGGCATTTTCGGTGGCTTCTTCGATCATTTCAGGTTTGATTTCATTGAGCCGGGTAAACAAGTATTCCGTCTGTGCCATATAGTTATTTCCAGCTAATACCAGACCTTGTTTGCCCAGATCGGCCAAAGCCGCCATCGCTTTACGAACGGCTTCAATATTTTCGGAATAGACCGTTATGGTCTGGTTTGCGGTGTAACGAAATTCTGCTCTGGGCCCACCACCATATTGCTGGGCTGATTTATCAGTAATTGAAGGTGAATTAAATGTGATTTCAGCTTCATCAATGCCCCGTTGGATCAGAAAATCACGAACTTTACTGCTGTTATTCTCTACTGTTCGATAAAGCTCAGGTAAATCATTGTTGGCTTCAATAAACTGAATCGGCCAGATCACTACATCAGCAGGGTAGTCGCGTTCAGATAAACCTTTTACTGTGACACTGCGTTCGAACTGTTTAAAATCGATCAACGCCTTGCCGAGTTGAAATCCCAGCAGGGTCAAACCCAGAAATAATGCACCACCTAAAATCAATGCGGTCGATTTGGTTTGATTAGCCATATTCTGAGCTCCTGTATAATCAGCGATGGTCGGTAAAGTGTTCTCTTGCATAGGCGACGCGGTCAGCGACGCTCATTCTTTTCTTATGACTGAGACTTTCAATCTGGCGTAGTCGTGGCAACAGGCCTTTGCCGTTGGCAATCTGTATGGTCAGTCCTGGCCGAGCATTTAATTCGAGTAGCATTGGCCCTTTAAAACGATCCAAAACAATATCAGTCCCCAAGTATCCCAGCCCTGACATTTCATAACAAGATACGGCCAGTGTTAATACTTCTTCCCAATGCGGAACCTTTAGCGTCATCATGTTCAATCCGGTATCCGGATGTAAAAGAATCGGCTTGTCAAATTGTACGGCCCGTAGGGCATGGCCATCACCAATATCCAGTCCAACACCTACCGCACCTTGATGCAGATTGGCTTTACCATTTGAATCTGCGGTCGATAAGCGCATCATCGCCATGACTGGAAAGCCACGAAAGACAATGATTCTGGTATCCGGAACGCCTTCATAGCTAAAGCCGCTGAAACAGTCATCAAAATGAATCAAATCTTCAATAATGGCCACATCGGCACGGCCGCCTAGTGAGAATAAACCCGCCAGAATATTGCTGATATGGCGTTCCAGATCACTAATGGTAGCAAACTGGCCATTAGACTTTCGGTAACCTTCTTCGCTCTGACGGGTAATCACCATGATGCCCTTACCACCTGAGCCGTGAGCCGGTTTAATACAAAATCCACTATTACAGCGTTGCAGGATATGACTTAACTCTTTAACCGCATGCTGTTCACTGATAACGCCGATTAAATCAGGCACTTTTACGCCAGCTTCCAAAGCCAGTTCCTTAGTCTGTAACTTGTCGTCGACTAATGGAAACAAATGCCGAGGATTGTAACGGCTGATATAAGACACATTACGACGGTTCATGCCCAGTACACCGATTTTGCTCAGTGCACCGGGATGTGCGTAACGCTCACGCAGGGTTTGGAACCAGTTCATTTTTACGGCTGGCTCGCTCATGATTTGTCCAGTTTGGTTAACGGTTTAAAGCGTTTTAACTCCAGTAACCGGTAGCCGGTGTAACTCCCTGCAACCAACGTTAATGCCATCAGGATCAGCTGAATCCCCATAAAATTGAAGGTCAAGTGACGTACCCAGTCCAGATTCATTGCCATATAAGCCAAAATGGCCACCAGTAATGAACCGCCGCCCTGAATCATGACTTGTTTGGCTCCTTCTTCTTCCCACAGTATCGACATACGCTCAATGGTCCACGCCAGAATGATCATCGGGAAGAAGGTGATTTTCATGCCTTCAGTCAAGCCAAATTTATAGGCGATGATGGAGAAAATGGCGATCATGCCAATAACCATAATGATCACCGCGGATATTCGGGCTACCAGTAATAAATTCAGATAGGACAAATAAGAGCGGATCATCAGCCCCACACCGACGATTAATAAAAAGCCAATCAGACCGGTCATCAGACTGGTTTGAATAAACGCCATGGCGATCAATACCGGCATAAAGGTACCGGAGGTTTTGATACCGACCAGAATCCGCATTAATACAACGATTAAAACACCTACCGGAATTAATAATATGCCTTTGAAAATGGCTTGCTCTTCCAGCGGAAGCGTATATAACGAGAAATTCAGCCATTCGTTATCGGCAAACTTTTGATTTAACGCGATATTAAAGGGTTGTTCCTGAGAAATCATTGAGAAGGAGACTTGTGCATTTGTTGCACCGATAACTTCTAATACAGGACCGGAATGATATTGCCACAGCAACATATTTTCAGCCTGTCCCTGCTCACCGGTTTCAGGGTTGAAAACTTCATATTCTGTTTCATCAAACACCTGAAGATATTCAATCAACGATTGGCGACGACGGCCATCTTCAAGTTCCAAAGCATGAATACGTCTGGCTGGGACACCGGCCTCCTGTAGCAGTTGTGAAATCCAGGCTGTTTTGGGTTTGACCTGTGCCAGCAGCTCAGCGGTTTGTTGCTGATTGTTAAACTCGTGAATCAGTTCACGTGCCAGTGTGTAGTTGGATGATGAACGTTCTATTGCCCGATCCAGAATCATTTGTGCTGCAGTAGCATAAGGCTCTTTTTCGACATTGGGTTTGGCGCTTGGAACGATAACCTGTTCGTCTGGGATGGCAAACGGATCAACCAGCATATCCACTTTGTAATACAGCGATTGATCACCATTTGCTTCACGAATTGACCATTCAGCATAGGTACCAGTCTCACGTTCAACAAAAGATAACCCATAACCCGGGCTGGCAGTTTGTTGATTAAGTTGAGTAAAACCGGGTTGGGTGTTTGGAATGGCTAAACGGGCAGTCACCGGGTTTCCATCAGCTTCAAAATCCACCTTGGCTTCAATTGACCAAGTCTGTCTTTGCTCACCGGGAAACCAGGGAATATCAAAAGCAATATGCCGGTGCAGGGTTAATGCAGTACCAGCAAGAAACAGCAGACTGACCAGAATGTAAAAAGGCGTACGTGATGCCATGATGGATCCTTATTCTTCGTCTGATGCTTTAGGGTTAGCCTGCTTGGCTTTTTTTGGGATGGCGGATGCACGGTCTTTGAGAATGTCAGGTTTTGGCTGAACATTTTTCTTGGCCACATCGACCACCGCGATATCTTTTAAAAATTCACGCCCCAACAGAATCGGATAACTCATATGCGATCGATCGGTCAGGGTGAATTCAGCCGTATCCGTCATGTTACCAATGCGAATGGTCAGTCTTACCACGGGGCGTTTATCAAGTTCGTTGGTTGAAGACTGGCGAATATTGGCTATCCGGGCAATTGGGGCTTCTACTTCGTAGCTATTGTCGCTACCTTCTTCCGGAACAATGGTGAAACGCGCCCATTTTTGCCCATCCCGTTCCAGTGTAACAATATCTTGAGCGGTCAAAGATGATGTTGTGGCGCCAGTATCGACTCGCGCGGGAAACACCCGATTTACGGATTCAATCCATAACCACTCAGTCTGGCCCAATACCAATTTATCATTTAATGTCACTGGTGCCGCTGGCGGGCAACTGTTGGTCGCCGTTGCTTTAACAGCTTGTGCGGATTGTACAACTGCACGTTGAACCAATGTTTCGTTCAGTTCTTCAACCTGCTCATTAAGCTGATCAAGCTGTTTACGGGTAATTTGTTGTTCTTTTGAAAATGACTGCAGTCCAACCTGATGTTTGCTTTGGTTATCAATGATTTTCTGGCACTGTTGACGAATCTGATTTTCCAGTCGTGATTCAGTATTGCTAAGTGCAAATTTTAATTGTTCATTGGTAACAGAAGGTCGTGACTGGTTTTGGATGCAAGCTGTAGTCATCAGACTTGATATCACGATGATAAATGGAAGTTTTAGTTTGAGCATGTCTTTCCTAAATCTTGAAACGGATTATAAAGTCAAATGCGGTTATCAAGTTCGGCTTGATAGGGCTGCATATTATGAAGTAATCCTGGTTAACTGGGAGACTTTTTCTGGGTGAGTAAATGTACGTAACGTCCCATGTCACGATAGGTTGGCATTCGGCAATATTGCTGCTCCAATGCCAGCAATTCCTGCTCATTGGTCTGGTGGCGACTCTCAGAATTCAAATAATCACTAAACACGCGAATACCACTGTGCTGATTGATACAAAACCCATTATTTTGCAAAAACCGAATCAATTCAAATGGATATTGTGGATGAGGTGGACTGAGCTTGTTCCCTGCGCCAATATAGCGATCATTGAGAATTGGTTCCAGTCTCCAGCCACCTCGAATGATATTTTGGTAAACCATCGCGTTACGATTATAGAACATCAAAGACAGATATCCACCGGGTTTAACGCGATCCATTACCTGTTTCAGCGTCTCTAAGGGAGTTGCCAGCCATTCCACAACCGCGTGACAAATCACCAAATCAAACTCTGCCAGTTGCGGCGCTAATTGTTGAATAGAGGCATGGTGAAAACTGGCCTCCAGTCTTGCCTGAGCAAATTCGTGTCGCGCTTGATTCAGCAGTTTTTCTGAGATATCACACAGTGTCAGCTGGTGACCAAAACTTGCCAGCCATAAACTTATCTGTCCGGCACCGCAGCCAGCATCCCAGATGGTTAATGGGGTAGCCTTGCTAAACTGCTGCAGATCCTGTTTGAGGATCTGCAAACGTAACTGGCCTTTGCTGGTGTGATAAATACGTTTATTAAAACGTTCAGCCAGATCATCGAAATTTCGATCATGTTGCATCAGGCGGCCGGTTTCAACAGGTTATCCAGCAGTGTATCTATGACCATGATCCTGCTTTCAACATCCGGCATATTATCAGTAAAGCGCAATTTATCCTGACCATCCAGTTTGAAACGGGAAGGTTGTTTCTGAATCAATTGAATAATGGTCATTGGTTCTACCTGCGGCTCTTTCTCAAACAACAAACGACCGCCCTGATCATAAACATCGATTTTACGGATGCCGATAGTTTTGGCTTTAAGACGTAATTCATGGACAGCAAACAGGGTTTGTACCGGTTCGGGTAACAGACCAAACCGATCAATCATTTCCACCTGCATTTCACGTAAGGCTTCTTTATCTGCCGCCGCCGCAATGCGTTTATATAACACCAGTCGGGTATGCACATCAGGCAGATAGTCGGATGGAATCAACGCCGGAACATGCAGATCGATTTCTACGGTGTGGCGCGCCATATTATCCAGATCCGGCGTTTTGCCCGATTTCAATGCATTGACCGCACGTTCCAGCAGTTCGTTATATAAGGTAAAGCCAATTTCCTGCATCTGGCCGCTTTGCTCATCACCCAGTAATTCACCGGCACCACGAATTTCCATATCGTGGGTCGCCAGGGTAAAGCCTGCGCCCAAATCTTCAATCGACTCAATCGCTTCAAGACGTTTTATCGCATCAGCTGTCATGGCCTGTTGCGGTGGGGTGATTAAATAAGCATAAGCACGGTGATGCGACCGACCGACACGCCCACGAATTTGATAAAGCTGCGCCAAGCCTAATTTATCGGCTCTATCAATAAAGATGGTATTGGCGGTTGGTACGTCGATACCGGTTTCAATAATGGTGGTACAAACCAGCACATTAAAACGCTGATGGTAAAAGTCGAGCATGACCTGTTCCAGCTCACGTTCACGCATCTGCCCGTGGGCAACGGCAATGCGCGCTTCCGGCATTAAGGTTTCCAGTTCGCGTGCCACCCGATCAATGTCTTCGACCTTGTTATGCAAGAAGTAAACTTGTCCGCCACGTTTGATTTCACGCAGCATACCTTCGCGGATTTTGTCGGCATCCCATTGTAAGACAAAGGTTTTTATTGCCAAACGGCGTGCAGGTGCTGTGGCAATAATCGATAAATCACGAATACCGGAAATAGACATATTTAGTGTTCGTGGAATCGGTGTTGCGGTCAAAGTGAGAACATCGATTTGGGCGCGATATTTTTTCAGCTGTTCTTTCTGTGTGACCCCGAAACGATGTTCTTCATCGAGAATAAACAAACCCAGTCGTTTGGGATCAATATCCTGCTGTAATAATTTATGGGTACCGATGACGATATCGGCAGTCCCTTCGCTAATTGCTGATTTCACATCATCAAGCTGTTTTTTATTGCGGAAGCGGGACAAAACTTCCACTCGCATAGGCCAGTCAGCAAAGCGATCTTTGAAATTTTCATAATGCTGCTGAGCGAGCAGGGTGGTGGGCACCAGAACCAAAACCTGTTTGCCGGATTGAACGGCCAGAAAAGCGGCGCGCATTGCGACTTCAGTTTTACCGAAGCCAACATCACCGCAAACCAAGCGGTCCATAGGCGTTTCTGATTGCATATCGGCAATCACCGCATCAATGGCATCCTGTTGGTCTGGGGTGGTTTCAAACGGGAATGCTGCGGAGAAGGCTTCATATTGTTCATCAGGCGACTGCATCGGCGGTTTTTTGTTGGCAGCGCGTTTGGCATAAATATCGAGTAACTCTGCTGCCACATCACGTACTTTCTCAGCGGCACGGCGGCGGGCTTTTTCCCATTGCGTGGTACCAAGCTGATGTAGCGGGGCAAGTTCAGGAGCAGAACCTGAATAGCGACTGATTAAATCCAATGAAGCGACGGGGACATAGAGCTTGTCGCCCTTGGCATATTCCAATGTGACATATTCAGTAGCCACATCACCAACATCTAGTGTTTGCAGACCCAGATAGCGGCCAACACCATGATCTTCATGCACCACGGCATCACCAATGGTCAGTTCAGCAAGGTTACGGATGATGGCATCGGAGTCACGTTTTTTACGGCTGCGACGGCGACGTTGCATAACCTGTTGGCCGAACAGCTGCGTTTCAGCAACAACCGCTATATTTTCAATTTGCAGCAGCAAACCCTGTTCGAGTGGAGCTACGGTAATACATAGCGGAGCGCTTTCATTAATAAAAGCATCCCAGTTGTCGACGACTTTGGGTTGCAGCTGGTTTTTACGCAACAGGTCCAGCAGGGTTTCACGACGCCCGGCTGATTCGGCAGCGATTAAGATCCGGCCACTGAATTTATCAATAAACTGATGTAATGCTTCGCAGGGACGATCCTGCTTGGAGTTCAGCGGTAATGAGGGTGGCATCACCGTGGCATAGTTGCTGTTACCTGCCGAGCCATCCAATTCAAAGTTCTGGCATTGCAATCGTTGCCACCGTTTGAACTGACTGAATAATTCTTCTACCGGAACAAAGACATTGATAGGGGGTAACAATGGTCTTTCTGGATCGACACTATGCTGACGGTAACGGATCTGGATTTCCTGCCAGAACAGTTCAGCCGCATTAAAGGTGTCATTGAGCTGAACTAACAGCGTGTTATCTGGCAGATAGTCGGTGAGACGGGCGGTTTGCTCAAAAAATAGGGGCAGATAAAACTCGATACCACCCGGCATATTGCCGGCACTGACTTCCCGATAAATCAGACTGCGTTGCGGATCCCCATCAAAATACTGACGGAATTGTTTACGGAACAGCGCAATACTGTCGTCATTAACTGGAAACTCTCGTGCCGGTAACAGCTGTATCTGATCAATGGAGTCGATGGAGCGCTGGGTTTCCGGATCAAAGGTTCGTAGCGTATCAATCTCATCATCAAACAAATCAATACGGTAAGGATGCCGACTGCCCATTGGGAACAAATCTATAATCGCACCGCGAACCGCAAACTCACCGTGCTCAATCACCTGGGCAACATTCCGGTAACCGGATTTTTCCAGTTTCAATCGCCATTGCTCAATATCAAACTGATCGCCAATCTTCAGTTCCAGGTGATTACCATCGAGAAAGGCTCGCGGTGCAATGCGCTGCATCAGGGTGGCAATCGGCACCAGTAAAATGCCGCGTTTAAAGTCGGGCAGTTGATGTAATGTCTGCAGCCGTTCTGAAACAATATCCTGATGCGGTGAAAAGCTGTCGTAAGGCAAGGTTTCCCAATCCGGGAAATGCAATATCGGCAGCTCGGTATCGCCCAGATAAAAACGAATTTCCAGTTCAAGCCGATGGGCACTGGTAACATCATCAGTGACCACTAATAATGGACCATTATGTTGCTGAGCTGCTTTTGCTAACAGCAACCCCTGTGCACTGCCGTATAATTGTCCGGCACGAAGTTGATCTTTGGCTGAAGCTGGTAAGACAGGCTGAAGCAAATTAGCTGGCAAGAGTGATACCCTGATAGTGAAATGAGAAAGCGCGTTATTTTCCCATACTTGACCACGTACAGCATCCAGCATTTTTCAAACAGGATAATGTCCTTATAAATGATAAGTGTTAATGCTATAGTCAAAATTTTGCAACGAAGCGGAGAGGGAACATGGTAAAACGAACGGAAAATGTTGTGTTATTAAAAGTTATTGGCACTGCTGAGTTATTAGCTGCCTTGGCCATGTTTTATTTTTATCACGAAAATGTACCTGCAGTAATCGGTGGATTAATTTTGCTAGGTTTGTCTGCTAACAGTTTTTATCAGGCCCATAAATGTTATCAGCGCCAATATTCTCCACGGAAAGACGATAATTCTTAATTACGAAATTTAATGAGTCAGGCTGAAAACCCAAATATAGAATCCCAATTCGAACCGGTCAGTTTTGTAAAATCACTTACCAGTCGTCCTGGTGTCTACCGTATGCTGGATGCGGAAGGCACGGTCATTTATGTCGGTAAGGCGAAAAACCTCAAAAAACGTGTTGGCAGTTATTTTCGCAGCAGTGGTTTAACCAGTAAAACTCAGGTGATGGTGGCGCAGATCGCTGCGATTGAAACCACTGTGACGCATACTGAAAATGAAGCCTTGATTCTGGAAAATAATCTGATCAAGGAGTTGATGCCACGATATAACGTGTTATTGAGGGATGATAAAAGCTACCCTTACTTATTGATATCAGGTGATAAATTTCCTCGCTTAAGCGTTCATCGCGGTGCCAAGCGTAAAAAAGGCAAATACTTTGGACCTTATCCCAGTGCCGGGGCGGTTCGGGAAAGCCTGAATCTATTACAAAAACTGTTTCCGGTACGTCAGTGTGAGGACAGTTATTATCAAAATCGCAGCCGACCCTGTCTGCAATATCAAATTAAACGCTGTACCGCGCCTTGTGTAGATTTAGTCTCTGAAAGCGATTATCAAAAAGATGTGCAGCACACCATTATGTTCCTGGAAGGCAAAAACCAGCAGGTGATGGATGAGTTGAGCCAACAGATGGACACGGCGTCACAGAATCTGCAGTTTGAACAGGCGGCATTTATCCGTGACAAAATCATCAGTTTACGCCGGGTGCAGGAACGCCAGTATGTCAGCTCGATGCAAGGTGATTCTGATGTGCTGGCGGCGATAGTCAGAGATGGTATAGCCGTAGTAGAAGTCAGTTTTGTACGAGGCGGACGTAATTTAGGTAGCAAATCCTATTTCCCTAAAGGATCGTCGGATTTGACCGAGTCAGAATTACTGGCGGCCTTTATACCACAGTATTATCTGGGCAAAGATGTGCCGGCGGAAATCCTGCTGAGCCATGAAGTTGAAGAATCGCAGCTGTTACAGGAAGTGTTACAAACCGAATCAGGACATAAAGTCAGTCTACGTAAGCCGCAACGTGGCCATGCGACACGCTGGTTACAGATGGCTATGACCAATGCTGATATCAGCCTGACCCAACGCATCAGCAGCCGCTCCAATTTATTACAGCGTTTTGAAATTTTGCAGGATGTATTAGAGCTGGATGAAATGCCCAAACGTATTGAGTGTTTCGATATCAGTCACACCAGTGGTGAGCGCACAGTGGCTTCCTGCGTGGTGTTCGGACTGGAAGGCGCGATTAAAAGCGATTACCGCAAATTCAATATCGAAGGCATTACCGGTGGCGATGATTATGCCGCCATGCATCAGGCACTGAGCCGCCGGTTTACCCGTTTGAATAACGGGGAGGGTAAACGACCGGATTTACTGCTGATAGATGGTGGTAAGGGACAGATTAAAGAAGCGCAGGAAGTGCTGGCTGAGCTGAATTTAAGTGATCTGCCCATTTTGGGGATCGCCAAAGGTCCTGCACGTAAACCCGGTGAAGAAACCTTATTTCTGGTTGGTCGGGCTGGCGAAGTTACCTTATCCGCTGATTCACCTGCATTACATTTACTTCAGCAAGTCCGGGATGAAGCGCATCGCTTTGCCATTACCGGTCATCGTCAACGCCGTGCCAAAGCGCGTAAAAGCTCAACATTGGAAGATATTGCCGGATTAGGCCCAAAGCGTCGTCAAAAATTATTGCAGCAATTTGGCGGGCTCCAGGAGGTAAAACGCGCTGGTGTTGAAGATCTGCAGAGAGTCGATGGAATCAGTGCTGCCCTGGCACAAAAAATTTACGATATGTTTCATCCAGACAATTAAAGACGTCATAGTGCTAACATAAGCGTTATCTAAAGCTTATAACGAAACGATTTATGCTGAATTTACCTAATTTACTCAGTCTGCTCAGGGTGCTTTTAATACCTGTTCTGGTAGTACTGTATTTCCTTCCCAGTCCATATGCTCCTTTGTGGGCCACCATTGTCTTTGTGCTGGCGGGTATCACGGATTGGCTTGATGGCTACTTGGCACGACGGATGAATCTCACCTCGCCCTTTGGAGCGTTTATTGATCCAGTCGCGGATAAATTAATTGTGGTGGTGGCGTTACTGCTGATTCTCTTCAAATCGCCGGTCTGGTTTATTCTGCTTCCGGTGATTGTCATCGTATTTCGTGAAATTACCATTTCCGCATTACGCGAATGGATGGCCGAAATTGGTGCCCGTCATGTGGTTCAGGTTTCCTCCATCGGCAAGTGGAAAACCACCTTTCAAATGGTCGCTATCGGTTGCTTAATATTTCATAACAAACTGTTTGGATTACCGGTTTTCGAAATCGGCGTGGGCTTGTTATATGTGGCGGCTTTGCTGACATTGACCTCAATGATCAGTTACCTGAAGGCAGCCTTACCAGTGTTGGTAGATAAGGGTTGACAGAAAATATTAAGTGCCTATAATGCACGTCTTCCTAAGCGGGAATAGCTCAGTGGTAGAGCACAACCTTGCCAAGGTTGGGGTCGCGAGTTCGAATCTCGTTTCCCGCTCCAAGAATACAAAAAGCCGCGGTCAGTTCAAATCACTACTGCGGCTTTTTAGTCTTGGACCCTAAGAAAAAAAGACATACCCCGGCTGGGTGGCAGAGTGGTTATGCAGCGGACTGCAACTCCGTGTACGCCGGTTCGATTCCGACCCCAGCCTCCATTAAAAAGTCAATAATATCAAATAGTTAAGGCGCCTAAGGCGCTTTTTTTTATGTCTGCTATTTGGCGTTTTCTTGTGTTCAATAACGCTTAGACCAGTAATCGATCGCAAAACCATCCCCGTACACGATGTATCGAATTTGCCAGCACCTAAAAAGTGGATAAAAGTAAACTGTTTACTGCAGACAAACTCTAGTTTAAAGCGCTATCCCATCAGACTGTATTATTAATACCTGACATCTAAGCAGAATGTTATTTGTTTCAGACACTTAAAGACTCATTATCGCCGCGGGGCATCAAGCTGGTCACCGGCATTCGCCAGAATATGAAACCGCAACTGATGTCATTATGAGATAGGCTGATGCTGAGGAAACGTTATGTGATTGAGACGATTTTTGACCAACTCAAGAATATCTCGCAAATTGGGCATTCTCGGCACCGTAGTCCTGTTAGTTTTATGTTTCACCTTATGGCTGGACTGGTCGCTTATACCTTTCAACCCAAGAAGCCTTCCATCAAGCTGAACAGGAATGAAAAGAACGCGCTTAGGCAGATCTGAAGTTAATTACTTTCATTTACAATGCACATAAAGCTCTTTTCCGTACGACCTATTTATTCAAATATGCTATAAACCGTGATTATAAACGTTGATTAAGGAGTGGTGAAAACATGGATTTTTCACGAGTTACTTTCCCGATTAAAAACTTTATCAAAAAGCCTTTAGTCGCTGCTGGAATTGGTTTTATGGTGTCGGTGCCGGCTGAGAATGCTTATGAGTCGGGGATGGCGTTGATGTTTCCTGATTTGTTCGATATGAGCGTTCAGGAGGTTATTGATATTCAACAAACGCAGTTTGGTGAGTTAGAAAACTCTATTCAGGAGCTGTCTACGTTAACGATGGGTAATGCTGAAGCGCAGACGGTGATTAGTCAGCTGAGTCAAAACCTGAATCAAGCGATGCAAGCCAATCAGACTTTGACCAGTAAACTGGAAACGGTCTCGCATGATCGTGAAGTGTTGAGAAAAGAATTGTTGAACAAGAAGGGTGGGGATTTAATTCCGACAATCGCTTTACCGGAATTTCAGACGATCTATTATCCTGAGTTGGGCGTGTTGGCACTTCGAGATTATTATGCCTCGGCTCGAAGCATTGTATTTACCATTAATGATCAATCCAAACGTTTAAATGTTGGTGAAAGCGTCAAGGTTGAGCTTGATAACGAAATATGTCGGTTGGTTTATCGAGGTATGCATGATGGTAAGCACGGTGTGGAAAAAATCTGTAGCAAAGCTTGATGCTTTTCAGTTTTGATAACAATCTAAATTATACCAATATCCAGCCGGTCAATGGCCTGCTTTTTCACTCTTATAGTCTGACGATAACGTATTTTGAAGCCCATAAACAATCAGGTGATGTATTGATGATGTTTAAAATAAAGCAATCAGCTTCAAACTAAACTGGTTCGTTAATAGTCATACAGGCATACTACGATTCTGCTTTTGTATTCATTTTGTTGGAGACAACAGTGTTCAGAAAAAAAATCATTTATGTGCCTCTGCTGGTAATAGCCATTACTTTGGGGGGAGCTCATGCTGTTGCCAATAATGAGGCGAATCAGGCAGCTCAGGCGTTAGTTGATGAGCTGGTTGCTAAAATCAACCAGAATGGTGTTCATGTCGAAGTTGGGGAGGTTGTTGCCAACCCCTATACCAAAGATATTACGGTGAATGATGTACTCATCACTGATGATGCTGAGCGTAAACACCAGATAGGTTTACTGACGATAAGTGATATTGAATTGAATCAGGCGCAGGATTTCATCTATGCGATGGATATCTCAACGGAGGATGCTTTGTTTACTGTCACCGGTGGTGATGGCACGGAACAACAGGAACAATCATTAGTTGAAGCATTGCGAAATCTGGGTATTAAAGAAGACAAAATCGGTCACAATCAGCATCTGGCTTACCGCTATCATCCTGTTGAACGCCAGCTGACGCTGAATTTGCAGAATCAGTTTTATAATCCCGAGTTAACCGAAAAAGATGCGGCACAGCTGTTTTCGATGAATTTACATACCAACTTTAGCCAGATCCCGGATCTGGAAAGTCAGATGAGACGGTTAAGAAATAATGAGGATATGTCGGCTGTTACAGCAGAATGGCTGCAGACAGGTTTGATAACAGCGGCTATAGAGTTTGAAGATGCAGGTGCGTGGCAGCCTTTAGTAGAGCAAGGTGCTGAAAGTGCAGGTATGACTACAGAAGAATATAAAGCCGGCTTGAAACTGCAGATTCAGCAACAGTTTTCAGCTTTACAGGCACTTTCACCCGGATTAAGAACACAGTTGATTGAAGCCAGCAGCCAGTTTATTGATAGCGATACGCCACAAGTCGAGCTGGATATAAATTCGAAAAGTCCAGAAGGCGCTGGAATATTTCTGGTATTTATGGCGACGATGATGTCACCTAACGCACTGGAAAATTATTTTGATATTCAGGTGGCAAGCGAATAGGTCATGCTTATATAAACGGTTAGCTGAAAGATATCCAATAGCCTGTTTTTTCTGGCGTTGCACGGACAACTACAGGAACTATTCTTCAATCTATTCTGATCTATTGTTATGATTAAAACAGGCTCTTTATAATGAGAATGGTTGTTATTAAAGCACAGCATCAGGTTCAGTCATTGGAAAATTAGCTGTTAGCTATCCATGAAGCGTGTGGACTATCCGTTTGTAATGGTTCGCCTTTAATTATCCAAGCAGTATAGAACGGATGAGCATTAATGATTAATCATGTTTAACGCATATTAAACCAACTTAATTTTTCAGCTGATAAAGTTGATGCGTAGTTGAGAAGGCAATGTTGCCGGAATTATTAGGAGGCTGAGATGAAAAGAAATCGTTTGTTAGTAGCTGTTGGATTGTTAGCTTTATTTCCATTTACAGCATCTGCCGATGAATGTGATTTGGTCATTGAAGGTACCGACCAGATGAGTTTCAGTGCAAAAAAAATGTCAGTTCCTGCCAGCTGTGAAACAGTCAAAGTCACACTTAAACATACAGGTTCATTGGCAAAAAACATGATGGGCCATAACTGGGTGTTGACCAGGACAGATGATATGCAGGCAATCGTGAAAGCTGGTGCTGCTGCAGGGCTGGATAATAATTATCTGCCGGAAGAGGATGATCGCGTTATTGCTGCTACAGAGGTGATTGGTGGTGGCGAGTCAGCGAATGTCGAATTTTCTACGGAGGGATTGGCGGATGAAAAACTGACTTTCTTCTGCTCATTCCCTGGACATAGCGGAATCATGAAAGGCCGTTTTGATATCCAATAAGTTCAAAGTTATTCCTCCCTCCAAATATCATTGGAGGGAGGTTTTTGGTTTAATTTATACGTAAAGTGCTGGGTCGACTTCTGGCAAAGCTTCAAATTGAGGCTTGGCAAAATAATAACCCTGAAATAGTGCTACGCCCTGATCACGTATATATTGAAACTCTTCTAGCGTTTCGACCCCTTCAGCAATGACTCTTATCTCCAGATCCTGACATGTCATGATAGTAGATCGGACAATGGCCTGTCTGACTTTATCCGTATTAATACCCCGAATCAGCGCCATATCAAGTTTGATAATATCCGGTTGCCAGTCAGCAAGAAGGTTCAACCCGGCATAACCAGAGCCAAAATCGTCAATTGCAGTAGTGAAATTATGCCGTTTATATTCTTCAAAAATATTTTTAAGATGATTATTGTCAGTAACCTTTTCTACCTCGGTAACTTCAAACATTAATTTTTTGGTGGGAAAGTCCATAACATCAGCCGCTTCCAACGTTGCTCGAATGCAGGTTTCCGGACGATAAACAGCGTTTGGAAAGAAGTTGATGCTGAGCATACCTTGCAAATCAAGTTGCTTTGCCATTTGAATGGCTTTAACCCGAATCGTCTGATCAAAGGAGTAACGATTGGTGTCATTCAATTTATCCAAAATGGTATAAGCCGGCTCATTATTTATGCCACGAACCAGTGCTTCGTAACCAAAAATCTGTTTTTCCTGAACATTAACAATTGGCTGAAAAGCCATTGAAAAGCTGAAATCCAATCCACCACCTTCTAAACATTTATTACAACCTAAAGGTTTGAAATCGGGTAGTTGATTTGTCATTTGATACTCTTTCTTTGTGTTATTTATCGTTGGATAGTCGAACAAGCTGATAGAAATTGTGTCGTCAATATTTCAGATTAGTCTATGCCAGAGTATGCATGACGACAAGTTTAAACATGCATCTAACAGACCTGTATCACCTTTCTTGATAAGCGTTCTGTTTCTGCTGAATTCAACACCTGATGAATTCTGCCAGATTAATCAATCTGGACAGTTAATCTTGGGGCAATTGTTATGGGTCAGAGGTTCCAGCAGTAACATCTCTTGAAATGTGGACTGAATGTTTTTGTCATCAGGTGCCAAGCGTGTCGCACAAGATGCAGAAGCCAATGCAGTTTGATGGCAACCAATGTCTTTCAGGCTATAAGCCCGGTTATTCCAAAGAGCAGCGTCGTATGGGAATTGTTCGGTTAATTGACCATAAACATTATCGGACTTATCAAAGTGCTCCTGCTGATAATACAAATTGGCAAGCGCCATTCCCGCCTGCTGATGTTCTGTCCACTGCTCCATCGCGGCGATGTAGGCTTGTTCTGCTGTTTTATGCTGTCCGGTCTTTTCAGCATCATAGGCAGTTTGTAACCAGGCTGGCATGTTCGCTGTGGCAGGGATTTGTTCAGGCCTGACTATGACCAGCGCCCAATGATCGGTGCGAGCCCAGGTACGTTCAAAAGTTTTTAATGTTGTTTGCCATCGTTTGGTTTCACCAGAACGCAGAATGAGTTCCTGTGAGTTGATATCAAAACCTATCACCACGGCATAATGCCAGAAGGGTTTCCAGTTATAGCCAAGGTTCTGCATCACTAAAACGGGATTGCCATTCGCCACTTCAGTCAATAAATCGTCCATCTTTGGTGCCAAAGGGTAGGGCATCAAGCCTTGTTTTCGCGTAGCTGCAACCATCTCTATCTGCAGGCTGCCTTGTTTCTGTGGGATATAGACCTGGTCAGTTAACTGATCGGGCGTGATATCGACGCCACGATATTGCATCACGGTTGCTAAAGCCGCTGGACCACACTGATATTGGGTCTGAGGAAAAAAAGGCACATCCTCGAGCTCGGCCTGCTCTGGCTCGAATGGCTGTTGATTCAGGAGATTTGTCTGAGGTGTATGACTGCAAGCGGTCAACAATAAACTCAGTAGTATTAAAACACCCAGCTGAAGCTGGGTGTAGGTAGAGCGTTTTTCTGTATGCATAAACTTAAATCAGATTAACGAACCGGTCTGACAAATGGGAAAATATCGGTTGCACCGATAGCGTCAGTAATTACAAACACGACAAAAATAAGCACTATTGCACCGAGTATCCCGCCCGCTGGCATGTCATTAATTTGCTCATTTAACTGGGCAATTTCAAAATCAGTCATGCTGTTGACACGGTCCTGAACGGTTTCAGGTGCGACTCCCATTGATAATAGTTGTTGCTGAACATCGTCACGTTCCAACATAGACGACAATTGCTCGCGGTCATATGCAGATTGTTCAGATTGAATAATATCAGGCGTGCTGATCATTGCTGCTTGCACCGGTAAGGTGATGCTTCCAAAAAAGCCAAGCAAAGCAATCCACGCAAATACTTTTTGTTTCATACATCCCTCCATTGATTTAGTCAAAGGCCAAGAACTGGCCTGAAACTCAGCTTACCATGACTACGTTGACAAGAACTATATAAAAGCAACTCTATTAACTTCAAGTATCAAAATAAGGTTATGGGGTAATGTGATGAATTACCTTCGATTTTGACTATTTGTTAGGTAGAGTTTCTTTATCTTTTGCTTGATGGCAAACTTAAGCAAATAATGTCAACGTCAATTATTGGCTGAATTTGATATTTATCCCCTGAATAATGAGTTTGTTCATTCAACTTATGCGCTATTAATGGAGCTGGTTATTCGCACTAATCAAAGCTTATTGCTTAAACCTTTTACTTTGGTAACGTCTTTTGTGGCGTTTTTGTTTGGTTTGGTTTTAACCTTTTTCGTTGCAGGGGAAATGGCTGAGACGGAGTCTGTTCGTTTAGAGGCCGCTTATAACGTAACCTTTAATCAGGCCGTCGATGCCGTCGTCGGAAAAATAAATGCCTACGAGGAAATGTTACGGGCAACCCAGGGCCTGTTTTATGTCTCTCCTGATTTATCTCGTGAGGATTTTGCCAATTTTTACCAGAGCCTGAAACTGGAGGAAAATTATCCGGGTATTCAGGGACTGGGCTATGTGGTCGCACTCTCTCCAGAACAAAAACAGACGCATATTAATGCAGTCAGACAATCCGGGATGTTGGACTATGATATTTATCCGCAGGGAGTGCGGGATGAATATACCTCAAATCTTTATATCGAACCTGTGACCAAGAAAAATATGCTGGCTCTGGGCTTTGATATGTATACGGATACCTCTCGCAGAGAAGCCATGGATCGAGCGGTCAATACCCGCAAGGCAAGCATTACCGAAAAGGTTTTTTTAAAACAGGATGGTTCAGACTCGACTATCAATGGTTTATTGATGTATCTGCCGGTGTACATCGATGCGAGTGAATCAGATGTGGCCATTGAGCATCGAACTATTCATTCTGGCTGGGTCTATGCGGTATTTCGTATTGATGATGTATTGCAGGATGTGTTGGTTACCCATAAGAATGTTGGCTTGGTGAATATATATGATGATGGGGCCGAAAAATCCGAAAGTCTGTTATTTTCTTTGCCCGGCATAGCTTCCGAGGATTCGTTCAGTTTACAAAAAAGCTACGAGGTGGGTGGCCGTACCTGGTCATTTGTAGGCCAACCTGATCGGGAATTTGCTGATTCGATCCTGCGTAACTATACATTGATAACCTGGATAATCGGAATCGTTATTTCCCTGTTATTTGCCCTGGTGATTGCGGCCATTGCCAAAAGCCGGGCAAACGCCATCCGTATTGCTTCTCAAATGACCAAATCCTATCGACAGAATGCACGGAGACTGGCGCTGGCAACAGAGGCGGCTGAAATTGCTATTTGGGAATGGGATGTGGAAACCAATATCATTATGTTCGACAGCATGGCGAGCACGGTATTTGGTTTAACAAGCTCAACTGAGCAAATGGATTACGCGGAATTTGAAAAATTGATCCACGAAGCGGACCTGTTGCCTTTCCGAGTGGCTGTAGAACAGTCTATTCAACAGCATAAATCTTTTGAAGTTCGCTCCAGAATACATCATGGTTCCGAGATTCGAATGATACATACTTCAGCCGAACTCTATTTCAACGATGCTGGACAGCTGCTTTCTCTGGTCGGTGTCAGTTATGACATCACAGAAGATTGGCAACACCAGAAAATGATTCTGGAAACCGAACAACGTTGGAAACACGCTCTGGAGGGCAGTGGAGCCGGGGTCTGGGACTGGGATGTGGCCAATAATGTTGTGGTGTTCTCTGATAAATTACTGGATATGCTGGGGTATGCGCCAGGTGAAATCATCGGCCAGATGGAGCATTGGCTGAAGTTAATACATCCTCAGGATATCGAAAGGGTAACGGCCGATATCAACTGGATGTTCAGTGGGGAAAAACCGGAATATCGAAATGAACATCGCATCCTCAGCAAAGATGGCAGTTGGAAATGGATGCTGGGCAGTGCCACGGTAGCTGAAAGAGATACGCAGGGAAATCCGGTTCGCGTCATCGGTACCAAAACCGATATTTCATGGCGCAAACAAGCTGAATTGGCCTTGCAACAGAGTGAAGAACGTTTCCGCAATGCGTTTGATACCGCAGCGATTGGCATGGCGATTGTTGGTCTGGATGGTCGTTGGTTGGAAGTGAATGGTGCACTCTGCCGAATGTTGGGATACAGTGAAGAAGAGTTGATGGATAAAACCTTTGTTGATGTCACACATCCAGATGATTTGGACTTGGATCTTGAGTATGTGCGTAAATTACTGAATGGGGATCTCGAACACTATCAGATGGAAAAACGTTATTTTCATAAAACCGGCGATGTGATTTTTGTTTTACTGAGCGTTTCATTGGTCCGCAATGAAAATGGCGAGGTCATTCACTTTATTTCACAGATTGAAGATGTGACCGCCCGTAAATCCGAGTCAGATCGCATCCGTCAAATGGCCTATCACGATACACTTACAGGACTACCTAATCGCCGTTTGTTTGATGACCATATAAGCCATACACTGGCTCATGCCAAACGGGTGGGCTATCCGATCGCTTTGATGTTTGTCGACGTTGATCATTTCAAACAAATTAACGATACTCATGGTCATGATGTGGGCGATGTAATTCTTAAATCCGTCGCTGACAGAATGACACACTGCTTACGCCAGACAGACACCTTAAGCCGCGTCGGTGGTGATGAATTTGTTATTTTACTTACCGAACTCAAAAAGCCAGATGATGCCAAATTAGTGGCAGAGCATATTCTGGAAACGGTATCCCAGCCTTTGCATGTTAATACGCATGACTTTTGTATTACCCTGAGTATCGGGGTAGCAATCTTTCCAGGTGATGCTGAAAATGAAACGGTCAGCGAGTTGACCAAAAAGGCTGATCTGGCTTTATACGAAGTGAAATCAGCTGGACGTAATGGGGTGCACGTATTTGGTGCAAATCACCTCATGGCACAGCCCGACTTCCCAAAATAACAGAGTTAATCTGAGTCCTGTTCTGCCGTCAGCTTGGTTAGTTTGCGGCGTAACAGGTTGGCAAACATGTTCAGTTTGGGTCTTTCGTCACTGGTGAAAGCCACAGGCCGAATATGTTGCATTGCATGGATACCGATCCTGGCCTGATAGAGACCCACACCAAATCCCTGGGCCACGCTGCCCAGAATTTTGCCACCCAAGCCAATACCGACCTGTTCAGAAAAGAAACTAATGCCCGCCTGACTGGCATAACTGCCAAGTGCGATTTTGCAGACCCGAAGATTTAATTGCCATTGGGCTAAGCGATTTAATCTGACGCCATAAATCATATTGATCTGGTTAATCATTTTCAGTGTTTTCCAGACCACTAACAACGAATCCACAACGGCCAGCTGGCTGACTGCAATCATTGCGGCACTGCTGATACTGGTGCGTTCAATAATATGGATTGCGTGGCGATCCAGCTGCCGGTAGAAGTCTTCACTGATACGATAGACCACTTCACTGTCATTGAGATAGTCAGGCAGCTTGTCAACGCAGGGTTTTAATAAATCTGCCTGTGGCTGACCATCATAGAAAGTTTCTAGCGAATTCAGCCATTTTTTTGCATTGCCGAGATGTTGTTCATGGACCAGTTGAGCAGCCTGTTCGCGGATCTGATCGGCCCGTTTAAGCTGTTTCTGGTTGCGGCGATACACCAGCAATTGCTGTAATACCAGGCCTGCTAAAAAAACAGCGAAGGCACTGAAGGCTAACCCCATGGCTTTACTTTGTTGCCAGAGCATTTGAGCAAAATCGACAACATCCCAGGCCAACATACCAATTAACAGAATGAACAATGTGACGATCAGCCATTTCAAACTGCGATTACGGCGCGGCGGTATCAGCAGGGTGTCATCAAAATCAGTCAATGGATCGGTTTCCACTGAATCCGGCAGGTTTAGTTCGCTGTTGTCGGAGAGAACCTTGAAAAAGTTGTCAGTTTCCTCGGGAGATATATCCGATTTTTGCTTAGCTTCCTGTTGTGGTTTAGGTTTAAAAAAATCTTCTGTGGAAGCCATCAGAATTTATCTCCAATCAGATCCCGTAATACCTTATCCATCCGAATATGAGCCAGACGACCACCCATTATCAAGTCAGGATTAAGCGGAGCCCGAAGTACGGGGGGATTCCAGCGTGATAACTGATGCCACTGATCGGCATCAGGCAGTTTATCGGGAATAGCAGGGTGGCGTAATTCGCCATATTGTCCATCCAGCAATCTGGCGGTCAGATGATCATTATGATCATGCGTCGTTCGCACGGCGGCAGCTACCTCCGTTTCGATTTCAATACGATTTCTAACCGATTGTGGGCAGATATGGCTGATTATATCGTCGCAAAGGCGACGCAAAGATTCGTGTTGATTCATTAAAATTCGATCCGGCTTGGATGCCAGAAACAGAATTTTTTCGACCTGAGGGCTGAATAAACGGTTCAGAAACGCATTATGCCCCACGCGGTAGCAATCAATAATCCGGCTGAAAGCAATGACCATGTCATCAAATTTTTCCTTGCCTCCGCTCAGTGCTTTCAGCACATCGATCAATACCACCTGACGATCAATGCCACGGAAAAATGTTTTATAAAATGGCTGAACAAAGTTTTTCAGATAGGTTTTATAGCGCTGCTGCATGACTTTGTATAAGGAGTCATCATCGGCATTGTCCAATTGCTGTGGACTAAATGTTTGCAGGTTGAACAACGGAATAAACACCGGAAAGTCGGTGCTGTCAGGCAATAAAGCCCGTCCAGGCTGAATAAAGGTTAAACCGGCAGTTTTGCAGGTCACCAGAAAACTTCGATAACGAACAAATAACGCTTCAATTTGTTGTTCATCGATTGGGGCGAGGGGATCCAGATCATTAAACTCTTTTTGCATCTCTTCAGCGAGTTGATGACGGATGCCTTTGGTACAGAGAGCTGCAGTATCCATACTCCATTGCCGATAATCCTGTTGCAACATGGCAATATCGAGCAACCACTCCCCGGGATAATCACGTAATTCCAGCGTGAATCGACGGGTTTCTCCGGTAAAGGTCGGCAACATGGATTTCTTTTTGAATTCAATGATTAACCGGCAACCGCTGATATGAGTGGTTGAGGGCGGCCAGGCGGGTGGATCATCTGCCAACGTCTGAATTCCCTGTTGATAATCGAATAGTGGTAAATCATCCAGTGGCTGTAATTCAACATTTAACAGGCGTTCATCTCTGGCTGGCAGAAAGCCTCCCAGATGCGCATGATTGGAATATTTGAGCTGGTGAATAAGGCTGGTAATAAACGTCGACTTGCCACTACCGCTAAAACCGGTAATGCCAATACTTAAATGTTTATCGAGACTGCGTGCGACCCATTTGCTGGCGTGTTGATCAATTCCATCAAGTGTTTTGTTAAGGCGCAGACCCAGTTTTTCAATCTTTGAATTCATACGCATCAGCTTACATCAGACGCTTGCTGTCTGTCTGAGTTAACAAGCAGTTGAACGTTTGTCATGATACATACCGTTATCAGCATGCAGGATCAGCTCGTCAGCATCCTTACCATCATGAGGATAACAAGCAATACCAATGCTGGCACTGATATTCAGCATCACGCCATCATTTAATTTATAAACAACAGATAAATGCTCCCGTAGTTTTTCGGAGACTTGCAGGGCTTCTTCGAAATTACTGTGGTTCACAATAATGGCGAATTCATCCCCCGCCAGTCTGGCCGCCGTGTCTGACTGACGAATTGATTCACGAATACGTTGTGCTACCAGGATCAGCAGCATATCGCCATTCAGATGCCCATAGGTGTCGTTGACCAGTTTGAAATCATTCAGATCAATATAAAGCAGACAAAACGGCTGTTTATATCGAGCTGACTCGGTAATAGCCTGGTTCAGTCGATCATAAAACAACATGCGATTGGGTAATTGCGTCAGGCTGTCATGTGTGGCTTGCCATTGCAAAGCATTTTCAGATTTTTTACGCTCGGTTATATCAATGACGACGACGAGCATCCTGTCCTGATTAATCGCCGATGAACGTGCCATGAAAAAATGTTGTTTGCCTGACAGGGTCAGTTCGTATTCGAAATAATCACTTTCTCCGTTATTCAGGGTTTTTTGCAGCGCCAGTAAGGTCCGTTGCGCCAGAAAGTCAGGTAACGTTTCGCTAATATGCTTATGAATAAAGTCCTGTTCAGACATCAGCAAAGGCACACCATCGCCGTGCTCAAAATCGATAATTTTGCCATTTCTATCGATTGTGAACAGGAGATCCGGAATAGCTTTAATAATCGCCTGGTTACGTTGATAGCTCTGTTGTAATGCGGCCTTACTTTCGACGAGTTGCTGGTTTATCTCCAAACGTCGTCTGATTAACCAGGCCGTGGTCAGAATCAGCAAGATCAATGTAAGGGCGGTCAATATACTGTTACGTAGATGTAAAAACTGATAGATCGAAATTAATTCGTCAACCACCGTTCGTTTTTCACCAACAAAAACATGCAGTCGCCATTTGGGTAAAGTCTGATAAGCAAATTGATAATTGCCGCTGGAATGCTGATAAATACCTTCTCCGGTTAACGGTAATTTGTCTTTATCACTGCGTTCCTTAACATAATCCAGAGTTTGTCCGACTTTGAAATTTCTAAAAGGTACTCGAAATATAATTTCACCTTCTTCATGTACAATCGACGAAAATAACTGGGCATTCACACTGATACCACTAAGTGCCTGTGAAAAGGTTTTGATATCAATAACCGCCGCAATCACGCCTTGAAAAATATCGCTTGAATCATAAAGACCTCGACTGATCACCATTACCGGGTCCGTATGACCCCGACTGGGGAGCATGGGTTTTGAGGTGAAAACACTATCCGTTTTTGAGCTCTGATGTACTTTAAAATAGTCACGCCCCGATAAATCCAGCTGCCTGCGCTGATGTTTGGGATAGCGTAAAAGTCCATCCGCATTAATATGCAGTAGAGCCAGCATTTCAGGATTGTTTTGTGAATACTTCTCCAGCAGATAGGTATGTGGCGCTGGATTTTTAATAAAATCCGGATGAGAACTGATGAGTTTTAATGTTTGATCAATGGCTTCCAGTTTGGATTCCAACAGCTGGGTCTGCATCAAGGCCAGCAACTGATTACGTTGCGCGATCTGTTGGTTGACCTGTGACGAGTAGGCTGTTAACTGAGAGTGATAATTGTGATAAATAACCAGTAATGTGGCCGCAATCAGCAGAATGGTATACAGCCATAATTTGCAGTTATTCGGACAGTGAAATGTAAAAATGGATCTAATAGACACCGGAAACACCATTTAAATAATGTTCCGATTGAGATCGGAAACAATGTCCTATTGTGACGTTTATCGTAATAAAAAAGCTTGATTGGTACAAAACGATGCCATGTTCTCGTAAAAGTAAAATGATGATGTTTTTTTTCAAATATAGCACTTATTAAATGAGAAGTAGTATTGACATGATTAGGTGGCTAACTATAAGCTAGCTTACTATGTTACAAGTTAAAGATATTCCTAACGCTGAGATTTTGCAGAAGTTTGCCGATCGTTATCCGCAAACCAATATCAAAAATGTCATAACCTTTTTGAATCTGCTTCGAGTCGGTTCAGATTTATCTATAGGGTTAAACAACTATCTGGCGGAATATGACTTGTTACAAGGGCGATGGTGGGTTTTGCTATTGCTGATGCGTGAGGAGAATCTGAGTTCAACTCCTTCGACACTTGCTGAAAAAGCCGGTGTATCACGCGCTACCATGACGGGTTTGTTGGATGGATTATTACGCGAAAAATTAATCAGTCGTGTGCAGGGCAGACAGGATAGGCGTCAAATTCTGATTCGACTGACAGCGTTGGGTCAGGAAAAACTTGATGAAGTCATGCCAGGATATTATCAACGCGTAAACCATTTAATGCATGCATTGACCGAAACTGAAACAATCCAATTGATGTCATTACTGGAAAAAGTCTATCAACGGCGTCATGTGTTTGAAGAAAAATCACTTCTTAAAGACTAATCAACAAAGGAATCACTATGAACATGTTAAAACGTTTTATCCCCTTGAGTCTGCTTATACTGACAGTAACGGCGTGTAGTAATCCAGCAGCAGATTATGATGCACAGGAAGTCGTTAATTCTGCCAATGAACAATGGAATGCTGCTTTTAATGATAAAGATCTTGATGCGTTAACCGAACTTTATGCATCACAGGCAACTTTATCGCCAGGTGATGGCAATGTATTGAATGGTCAGCAGGAAATTGCTGCCTTGTTTCAGGGCTTTTTCGAGAATGGACTGCACAATCATAATATAGCCACTATCGCCACTTATTCATCAGCAGGACAGGTCAGCCAGTTGGCCAACTGGTCAGCCGATGCCGAAGGTGAAAATGGGGAAACCATAACGTTTAATGGTGTTTTGATGACTGTTCTACAACAGAATGAAGCAGGTGAGTGGCAAGTTGTTTCACATATTTGGAATATGGCAGAATAAAAAAACATTTTTCCGCTAAAGAGCTGGTCATAATGACTGGCTCTTTTTTTGTTTGAAAGCAAGTGATAAGGAAAATTTGCCTTAGCCGCAATGGCTATGCTAAAAACCCTATTTATTTTATGGTTTTTTATAAGGACTTTTCCTGTGAGTGCCTTACTTAAGTATCAAAGACTCTCGCTTCTGGAAATGCTGTTTGATCGGATTCGTGAAGGCATCATTATCACTAATGCCGATAATATTATCGTTGATGTAAACGATACTTTATCTGAAATCACTGGTTATGACAGAGATGAGTTAATTGGTAAAAAGCCGGATTTTCTTAGCTCTGGAAAACAAAATAAAGAATTTTACAAAACCATGTGGCAAAACCTGTCAGCTAACGGTTTCTGGCGGGGAGAGGTCTGGAACCGTAAAAAAGATGGGTCATTTTATGCGGAGATTCTCACCATACACCGCACGATTGATCCACGGACTGGCGAATTATTCTATCTGGGGCTGGTTTCAGATATCACGATGTTCAAGCAGCATCAGGCTGAGTTGGAACGTTTGGCACATTATGACGCCTTAACCGCCTTACCTAATCGAAATTTGCTGGTAGATCGTTTTGAACAGGCGATTGCTCACAGCAATCGAACGCAAACTCTATTAGCCGTCTGTTTTCTGGACCTGGATAATTTCAAACCCGTTAATGATGAATTGGGCCATAACGCTGGCGATGAATTATTAATCGAAGTCGCACAGCGTATCAAAGCCATGCTGCGACAGGATGATACGGTTTCACGTTATGGTGGTGATGAGTTTGTCATACTGCTTGGTGAAAGGAGCAATCGTCAGGATTGTGAATTGTTACTGCACAGATTGACTGAAGAACTGAGCCGACCCTATTTGATAGAAAACAAAACTATTCGTATCAGTGCCTCAATCGGCTATACCGTATATCCATTTGATCATGGTTCCATGCAAACTTTAATAGAACATGCGGATCAAACGCTTTATAAAGCGAAGCTGGATGGCAAGAAAACGTTTCGCATGTATGAAACCGGTAACGAAGGCTGGCAGGATGAAAGGTCCGAACAACTCTATGCTATCCGTCGTGCTTTAAGTGAGAATGAGTTTCGGTTGTACCTGCAACCAAAAATCAATATGTGTAGTGGTGAGGTCGTTGGATATGAAGCGTTAGTCCGCTGGCAGCATCCCGATAATGGACTGATGTTTCCACAACAATTTCTGCCCTTAATTAATGGTACATCGCTGGAAATACAATTAGGGGAATGGGTTATTCGCCAAGCTCTACATCATTTACAGCAATGGCAGTCTCAGTCAAAACAATGGCAAATAAGCATCAACCTGTCGGCTTACCATCTAAGCAGTAATGGTTTTTTACAAAGGCTGGCCCAGATTATTACTGAGTTTCCAGTAGTGGACTTACAGTATTTTCAGTTTGAAATTCTGGAAAGTCATGCGCTGGACGATCTGAGTCTGATTGTGGATGTGGTGCGTCATTGTCGCGATGAATTTACTATCAGAACCGTTCTGGATGATTTCGGTACAGGTTATTCTTCTCTCAGTCATATCCGAACTTTACCCGTATCAGCTGTAAAAATTGATCAGACTTTTGTGCGTAATATGTTGGTGGATGTGGACGACTGCAAAATTGTGGAAGGGGTTATTGCTTTGGCCCGGTCATTTGATTTGGAAGTCATTGCTGAAGGTGTGGAGTCACTGCACCATGGTCAGATTTTGCTTTCAATGGGCTGTGAATTGGCTCAGGGGTATGTCATTGCCAAACCGATGCCCGCTGCAGAGCTTGAGCAATGGAACCAGCAATTTGTCTTGCCCGAAGCGTGGTTACGTTATCGCAATCATCGGCATCATATGAAATGGACTCAGTTAAACCTGTTTTGTTTGTATTTGGAATTGAGTTTGGAAAACCTGGAACAGTGTTTTAAAGTGGACTCAGAAGTGCTTAATCGATGGCCTGTTATGTCGATTAAACAGTCCCATTGTGGTGTCTGGCTGGAACGTTCGGAAAATCTCCAACTTATGGAAACAGAATGTCTACAGGCTTTGAATCAAAAATATCGAAGTTTTCACCACTTGCTGACGATGACAATCAAACTTTGTCAGGCAGGTAAAAAGCAAAATGCGCGGTATAACCTTCATTCGCTCAAAATCCGTTATCAGGATATTTATCATCTTGTTGAATCCAAACTGCTGGGCATGCAATCACTCGAGTAACATACTGACCGTTCACAATGCATAACAAATATTTTTGTGTCGGATCTTTGTCGTGTTGATGAAAGTTCCCTATGATTGAAAACTTTGTACTATTAAAGAGCCAGCAGGAATGCAAAATCGGAAAAGAATTTTTACGCTGACAATCAGTGCACTGGTTTTGCTGGGATTTATGGCCACCAGTCTGATTGGCTACTTTGTTGCCCGGGATTCCACCAGTGATCAGCTGCAAAAACAAATGCTGCCTTTGACCAGTGATAATATTTATTCCGAAATCCAACGTGATTTATTACCCCCATTATTAATCTCCTCGCTGATGGCAAATGATACTTTTCTGATCAACTGGGCTGAAAATGGCGAACAGGATCCACAACGCTTATCGGAATATCTGGCGCAAATTCAACGAAAATACAACACCATTACGGCTTTCTTTGTCTCGGAAAAAACCCGTAATTATTATCACCCAAAAGGTATTATCAAACAGGTTGATGAAACTGATCCGGCGGATAGCTGGTATTTCAATACACGCAACATTACAGCCGATTACGATATCAATATTGACTGGGATACCGCAGAACCCAATCGCATGAGTATTTTTGTCAATTATCGCGTTCTGAATCAGCAAGGTGAATTAGTTGGTGTGACTGGTGTTGGCCTGTCAATGGAGTCAGTTTCTCAGCTAATTGAGAACTATCAGCGGCGCTATGGTCGGGAAATTTATTTTGTTGATCGACAGGGTGAAATTACGCTGCGGAGCAGTCAGTTTCAAGATGAGATATACCTGCAAAATAAAGCAGGCTTAGATCAATTATTTATGCAGATCCTCAGTAATCCGAGTGCCTCGGTGAGCTATGCGGCCAAAAACGGTAACACGATTTATTTAAATAGCCGTCTGGTTCCTGAATTTGACTGGTTTCTGATCGTCGAGCAGATTAATGATCCCGCTGCTGACCGGATTGAAACAGCATTATGGATCAATATTGCGGTTTCGCTGGCGATCAGTATTTGTGTGCTAATGCTTGCCCATTTCACTATCCGTGGCTACCAACGTCGTCTTGAATTAATGGCGACTAAAGATAAACTCACCGGGGCGACCAGCAGACAAGTATTCGACTGGGTCTTTAATAAAGCCCAAAAAACGGCATTACGTAAGGATTGGCCTTTATCGATGATCGTACTGGATATTGACCATTTTAAAACGGTGAACGATAAATACGGTCACCAGTTTGGGGATCAGGTGCTCAAATCTGTCACCAGACTGATAAAGCAAAAAGTACGCGATGTAGACGTTTTATGTCGCTGGGGCGGGGAAGAGTTTTTATTACTGTTGGAAAACTGTGATCAACAACATGCAGCAAAAGTGGCAGAAACGATTCGGGAAGCTATCAGTGAGCACAAGATCCGTATAAAAGATGACACTATACAAGTCACTATCAGTGCTGGCGTGGCAGAGTTTCAACTAGGTGAAAGTATGGATAATCTGATTGAACGCTGTGATCACGCCATGTATGAATCCAAAAATAAAGGGCGGAATCGTATTACCGTTTATTAATCTTTCATCGACACAAAAATAAGCAGTGATAAAAGATCAATCAACCTTAATTCACCATCTTTGTGCGTGGTGCACCGTTTTGCACCACAACATTACATATCACCTACCTGGTTCAGAATAATTACTAATTAAATCAGTACCTTGACTGTTGGCATGGTGCTTGCTCAAGCATGTTTAATCGTAATGCAGGAGCAATCCATGAAAGAAAAATTAGTGCTGATTGGTAATGGTATGGCCGGTGTCCGGACACTGGAAGAATTACTCAAGTTAGCGCCCGAAAAATATGACATAACCGTTTTTGGTGACGAACCTTACGGTAACTACAACCGGATCATGCTGTCACCTGTTCTGGCTGGAGATAAGACTATCGATCAGATCATGATCAATGATCGCCAGTGGTATATCGACAATGGTATTACCTTACATGCGGGCAAAAAAATCACCCATATCAATCGCGTAAAGCGCCAGCTGGAAACCGCAGAAGGTGAAGTGTTTAACTATGACCGTCTGTTACTGGCAACTGGTTCACGTCCATTTATGTTGCCACTGCCTGGTCGTGATCTGTCCGGCGTTATCAGCTTCCGTGATATCGCTGATGTCAATACCATGCTGGAAACAGCAAAATCTCATAAAAAAGCAGTGGTTATCGGTGGTGGACTATTGGGATTGGAAGCCGCCAATGGTTTGATGCTTCAGGGAATGGATGTCACCGTGGTACACATCGCTGATGTGCTGATGAATCAGCAACTGGACAAACCGGCATCTGATCTGATGCTGAAACAATTACAAGCCAAAGGGTTAAAGTTCCTGATGTCGCATGAAACGGCGGCGATTGAAGGCAAAAAATGGGTTGAGAAAATTGTTTTTAAAAATGGTACGGAAATCGATACCGATTTAGTGGTGATGGCAGTTGGCATCCGCCCCAATATCGAACTGGCACAATCAGCCGGAATTCATTGTGAACGGGGGATTGTGGTTGATGACACTATGCAAACCTTTGATCCCAAAGTTTATGCTGTAGGTGAATGCGTCCAGCATCGTGGTGCAACCTTTGGGTTGGTCGCCCCATTATTTGAACAGGCAAAAGTTTGTGCCAATCACCTGGCCAAGATGGGGATTGCTCGTTATGTCAGTTCAATTACGTCGACTAAGCTGAAAGTCACCGGAATTGATTTATTCTCTGCGGGTAACTTTATTGGGGATGAAAGTACCGAAGATCTGGTGTTCAAAGATGCCGCCCGTCATATTTATAAAAAGCTGGTGCTTCAGGATGACAAACTGATAGGTGCTGTTTTATACGGCGATACAGTGGATGGTGCCTGGTATTTTCAGTTAATGCGTGATGGAACCGATGTTTCCAGCATTCGCGAAAATATGCTGTTTGGTCAGCATCATATTGGTGATTCAGGTCATGGCGCGACCAACTCGGTCGATGGTTTGCCCGATGATGCAGAAATTTGTGGCTGTAACGGCGTCTGTAAAGGCGATATCGTCAACGCTATCAGTAAACACAGCCTGTTTACCCTGGATGATGTTAAAGCCCATACCAAGGCTTCTGCATCCTGTGGTTCCTGCACTGGCCTGGTTGAACAACTACTGGCCTCGACGTTAGGCAGTGACTTCAATGATACACCAAGCAAAAAAGCGATCTGTGGTTGCACCAGCATGAGTCATGGTGAAGTGAAAAACGCCATTAAAGAACAGGGTTTGAAAACCATTTCCGATTTGATGGTCGCGTTGGAATGGAAAAATGCTGATGGCTGTCACTCATGTCGTCCCGCATTGAACTACTATCTGCTGAGCACATGGCCAGATTATCAGGATGATCCACAATCACGTTTTATCAATGAACGGGTTCATGCCAATATCCAAAAAGACGGTACTTATTCGGTGGTACCACGGATCTGGGGTGGGGTGACCAATGCCAATGAATTACGCGCTATTGCCGATATCTCCGATAAATATAATGTGCCAACCGTAAAAATCACTGGCGGGCAGCGTATCGACCTGCTGGGTGTGAAAAAAGACGATCTGCCAAAAATGTGGGCCGATCTGAGTGAAGCTGGGTTTGTTTCAGGCCATGCTTACGGTAAATCATTACGTACGGTCAAAACCTGTGTCGGTTCAGAGTGGTGTCGGTTTGGTACTCAGGATTCTACCGGCCTGGGCATCAAGGTCGAAAAAATGACCTGGGGGTCGTGGACACCGCATAAATTCAAAATTGCCGTATCCGGTTGTCCGCGCAACTGTGCTGAAGCCACTATCAAGGATTTCGGTATTGTCTGCGTGGATTCCGGCTATGAACTGCATGTTGGCGGTAATGGCGGTATCAAGGTACGAGCAACCGATTTTCTCTGCAAAGTCGCCACGGAAGAAGAAGCAATGGAATATTGCGCGGCCTTTATGCAGCTTTACCGCGAAGACGCACATTATCTGGAACGCACAGCACCGTGGATTGAACGGGTGGGCCTGAAAAGCGTACAGGTCAAAGTGGTTGATGATCATGACAACCGCAAAATATTGGCGCAACGCTTTTATGCGTCACAGGAAAAATCACAAGATGATCCCTGGGCGGAACATGCTGCCAAGCAACGCGAAAACTATATTCCCATCAAACAAGTAGGTTAAAACAGATGCAAAATTGGACTGAAGTAGGACCGGTAGAGAGCGTGCCACAAAAGGGCTCACGAGTGATGACCACGCCTGATGGGGATGTGGCGATTTTTCGCACCAGTAGTAACGAGGTATTTGCCTTATTTGATCAATGCCCGCACAAAAAAGGCCCCTTATCGCAAGGAATTGTTTACGACAAACGAGTTGCCTGTCCATTACATAACTGGGTGATTGATTTAAAGAGTGGTGAAGCGACTGGCCATGATGAAGGGTGTACTCGGGCATTTGAAACAAAAATCGAAGATGGCCTGATTTATATCGCACTCTGAGGACGGACTGTTGGCACAACACGCAACACAAACAACCTGCCCCTATTGCGGCGTCGGCTGCGGCATTTTGGCTGCGCCGCAGGCGGATGGAACGGTTGCTATAAAAGGCGATCCAGGCCATCCGGCTAATTTCGGACGCTTGTGTTCCAAAGGTTCTGCCTTAGGTGAAACCGTTGGTCTTGATAACCGGTTGTTATATCCACAGGTAAATGGCAAACGGGTGGATTGGGATAACGCATTGGACCATGTCAGTGACCGGTTTAAACAGATTATTGATCAGTATGGTTCGGATGCCGTGGCGTTTTATGTGTCAGGTCAACTCCTCACCGAAGATTACTATATGGCCAATAAATTGATGAAAGGCTTTATTGGCAGTGGCAATATCGAGACTAATTCAAGGTTATGTATGTCTTCTGCAGTGGCTGCCCATAAACGTGCATTTGGCAGTGATTCGGTGCCTTGCAGCTATGAAGATCTCGAACAGACTGATCTGCTGGTGATAGTCGGTTCCAATACCGCCTGGTGTCATCCCGTGCTGTTTCAGCGTATTACCCAGGCCAAGCAAAACCGCCCAAATATGAAAGTGGTGGTGATTGATCCGCGAAAAACTGCCACCTGTGATATTGCCGATCTGCATCTACCATTACGTCCTGGTGCCGATGCGTTTCTGTTTAATGGGTTACTGAGTTATCTCAAACAGCATGATGGTATCGACTGGCATTATCTTGAACAACATGTAGAAGGCTTTGCCTTATCTCTGGATTCAGCCGCCAAAACCGCTGCCAATATTCCTCAGGTGGCACGGCAGACAGAATTATCAGAAGAGGATGTGGCAAGGTTTTATCAACTGTTTGCCTCAACCGAAAAAACTATCAGCCTGTTCTCGCAAGGGATCAATCAATCCACCAGTGGCACCGATAAATGTAATGCCATTATCAATTGTCATCTGGCCACGGGCCGGATCGGCAAACAGGGTATGGGCCCATTCTCCATAACCGGACAGCCCAATGCGATGGGTGGACGCGAGGTCGGTGGATTGTGTAATCAGCTGGCGGCTCATATGGAAATTGATAATCCACAACACTACAATCGGTTATCTCGTTTCTGGGACACTAATTGTTTAACGCAAACGGCTGGTCATAAAACCATTGAAATGTTTCAGGCAATTGAGCGGGGCGAAATAAAGGCTGTCTGGATTATTGCCACCAATCCGGTGGTGAGCATACCGGATGCCGATCAAGTCAAGAGAGCATTGGAAAAATGCGAATTAGTCATTGTCTCTGAAATTGAAAAGCAAACCGACTGTACCGAATTTGCTGATGTATTGCTGCCGGCGCTTGGTTGGGGCGAAAAAGATGGCACTGTCACCAACTCTGAAAGGCGTATCAGTCATCAGCGAGCTTTTTTACCCGCACCCGGCGAGGCCAGAGCCGATTGGTGGATGCTCAAGGAAGTCGGCAAACGCATGGGCTTTGTTAAACAGTTTCAGTTTGAAACTACGGTCGATGTGTTTCGTGAACATGCCAGATTATCTGCATTTGAAAACCAAGGCCAACGGGATTTTGATATCAGTGCCTTGGCGAATATTACCGAGCTGCAATATGCGGCATTGCAGCCGATTCAGTGGCCGGTGACAGATAATGCCCCACAGGGAACGGCCAGAATGTTTGCCGATAATCATTTTTATACCGCTTCCGGTAAAGCCAGAATGATTGCGGTGGATCCGCGTTATCCGCAAAACGAGGTGGATGATATCTATCCTTTGGTATTAAACACCGGTCGTATCCGTGATCAATGGCATACCATGACCCGCACCGGCCGTGCGCCCAGACTTAATGCCCATATCAGTGAACCATTGATCGATATGCACCCGGTAGATGCCGGGCACTGGCAACTCCAGAATAAGGCGTTGGTCCAGGTTGAAAGTAAATGGGGACGAATGATCGGACGGGTTAATCTAACTCCGAATCAACGACCGGGCAGCCTGTTCATTCCTATTCATTGGAATGGTCAAGTTGCCTCGCAAGCGCGTGTCGATACGCTAGTCGCACCGATTACCGATCCAATTTCCGGTCAACCTGAATCCAAACATACACCGGTGAATGTGCGGCCTTTCCTACCCCGCTGGCATGCTTTCATTTTATCCCGCCAGTCGTTGAATCTCACCGAAACGGCCTATTGGGTTAACGTCAAAGGGCAGCAGTTCTGGCGCTATGAGCTGGCCGGCAATAACTGGATAGAAAAGCCACTGCAATGGGTTCAGAGTATGATCGGTCAGCAGGGTGAATGGCTGGAGTTCAGTGATCAGCGGACAGGCCGTTATCGTGTCGCAAATATTGTTGATAACCAGTTACAGATCGTGATGTTTCTTGGACCCGATCATCATTTGCCGGAGCGTGGTTGGCTATCGCAATTATTTAGCGAAGAAAAGTTGGATGCGTCAGCCCGACAAAGTTTGCTGGCGGGGCGACCGGGACCTGGACAACAAGACAAAGGCAAATTGGTTTGCGCTTGTTTTGCGGTGGGTGAAACCACCATTAAAGAGGCTATCCATAAAGGTGAAGCCAAATCGGTTGATGAGATTGGCCGATGTTTAAAAGCCGGAACGAACTGTGGTTCCTGCATTCCCGAGCTAAAACAGCTATTGACGGATTATGGATAGCGAATACGGCAGAAACTATTTCTGCGGATCGGTATTTTCTCGACTGTTTTTACTCCCAGCCTGTATCCAACTTTATTGCAGCAACCCATTTATTTGGTATTTTTTCATGTTCGTTTGGCGATCTGATTTTTAAGATCACTAATCCGTCATGCTAAAAACAAGCCCTGACCACATTGCGTTAGAATGCACATTTTCATGCATAACATGACAAGCAACGTTGTAAGTTGTCGATAAAAAATGGTTTTAACTATGACAAGGCTATGAATGAGTAGAACAAGGGGAAATCACTAAGCGCTAATTGGGATGGCAGGATAGGTAAAATTACTACTCGGTAAATTAGCAGTTATTTATAATGATGGACAGTTGTCTCCCAACGCGAATTTAAAGGTATACCCATGCAGCAGACTCATGATGCTGAACAAACCAGTTTGTATGTCACTGCTGATTACCACCATTTAACTCTGACCAGCCATTTTCAGCCTATTTTCAGCATTCCACATCGTCGTCCGGTTGGTTATGAAGGACTGATTCGGGCAGTAGACCCACAAGGTATTCCGCATTCACCATTGGAATTGCTGGCTATTCCTCAGAGTGGGAAGGAAAAGCTGTCGTTGGATCGATTATGTCGTCGACTGCATATGCATAATTTTGCTAAGCAACCCAATGGCGAAACCTGGTTATTTTTAAATTTGAATTCACAATGTTTGATCTCCCAGCGCCCTGATGCTGGTTTTATGACGGCGTTATTCGAACAAACCGATATCACGCCACGCCACGTGGTCATGGAAATTCTGGAAAGTGAAATTGATGATCGTCAATACTTACTTAGCCTGATTCGTCACTTCCGACAACTGGGATGTTTGATAGCCATTGATGATTTTGGCGCTGGGCATTCCAATTTTGATCGTATCTGGGAATTGGAGCCGGATATCGTCAAAATTGATCGCAGTATGATCCGTGGTGCTGGCACTTCAAGCCGGGTAGAACGAATTCTGGCCGGTGTAGTTTCACTGATTCATGAAGCAGGCAGCCTTGTGGTTATAGAAGGCGTTGAAACCGAACGCGAAGCATTAGTTGCCATTGCAGCGAACGCTGATATGATTCAGGGCTTCTATTTTGCCAGACCCCAGCAACGCATTACACAAAACCTCAAATTTGCGGAAGATATTGACCATTTATTGGCGATCCAGCAGCGTCAGCGATTTAAAAACAATCATCAGATGAATCAGAATTTCAAAAAAATCGAGACACTGTTTCGGCAGGCAATCAGCGAGTTTTCGATTACCAATGCCTTTGATACCAGTAGCCATATATTATTTAGAGAAAAGCGTGCAGTACGCTGTTATTTGCTGGATGAGGTTGGATTTCAGATGGCACGCAACGTCTATTCTCCGCATTATCAACAAAAAATGGACACCCGTTTTACGCCTCTCTTGTCCGGAGATAATGCCAATTGGTCTCACAAACATTATCACTTCCGGGCCATTGAGCATCCCGGGGAAATGCAGGTCAGTAGGCCTTATTTATCTGTCGCTGATTCCAGAATGTGCATCACGGTGTCCCAAACGGTAATGGTTCATAACAAGCTTTATGTATTTTGTTGCGATCTAGACTGGCAAGACGATTAATTTGAAATAAACGCAAGTGGTAACAGGATGTATGAGGTAATCAGAAAGTACCGACAAAATTTTTGCTTTCACTCAGTTTGATGATGTGGTTTGTGAGCATCTTATTGGCAAATAAATGGTGATTTTTCGACGCTATAGAAAGCCAGCAGCTGCTGAAAAAAGCAAATCGATAATGGCCATTGCCAGATGGTGTTGATCTTTCATCACCACCACTGCTGGGGGAGGTCTTTCGTTCAACAAGGCGGCTATGAAAGATAAACAGACCCTTAGCGTTTGTGGCCTGAAATGCTGCACAGACCTGGTGCGACGTCAGCTGATTTGTTTTAAATAAGTGCGTGAGAGGCTTTTTCTGAGGACTTATTAATCAATAAAAACAATAGCTTATAAGTTGGCATGCTTTCCGCTTTAGTCGCTCACCAATGTTGGTGAAACGTTCTGAAGCGAGAACTTCATGTCTGCCTCAAATTTAAAATTTTTATCCTTCAGCGGCAACAGCCGCATTCTACATCTTAGCTGGATGGCCTTTTTTATCAGTTTTGTGGTCTGGTTTAACCATGCACCATTACTGGTTTCGATTAAAGAAACACTTGGCCTCACCGACCAGCAAGTTAAAACCCTATTGATTCTGAATGTCGCCCTGACCATTCCTGCCCGGATAGTGGTGGGCATGTTAGTGGATAAATACGGCCCCAAAATCATGTATTCATTGCTGCTGGGCATTTCCAGTATGTTGTGTTTCTTTTTTGCGATCGCCGACAGTTTTGAACAAATGGCGCTTGCGCGTTTTATGCTGGGTTTCGTTGGTGCCGGGTTTGTTATCGGTATCCGGATGATTTCAGAGTGGTTTCCAGCCAAACAGGTCGGTCTGGCGGAAGGCATTTACGGCGGCTGGGGTAATTTCGGTTCAGCTGCAGCGGCGATGAGTCTGCCGACGATTGCGTTGATGTTTGGCGGTGAAGAAGGCTGGCGCTATGCGGTAGCGCTGACCGGTTTAATTGCGTTGATATATGCGTTTATCTATTACAACAGCGTTTCTGATACACCGAAAGGGTCAACTTATTTCAAACCGAAAAAGTCCGGCGCGATGGAAGTCACCAGCAAAGGGGACTTTGCTTTATTAATTTTGATGACTCTGCCGATGTATGGCGCTTTGGCACTGCTGGCCTGGAAACTGTCTCCAAACGGGGTCTCATTACTGACTGAATCGGTAACCATGCTGATTTATGCTGGATTGGTGCTGTTGTTTTTGTACCAGCTTTATCATATCTATCAGGTTAACAAATCTATATTTCATACCCCAGTTCCAGAAATTCATCGTTACAAATTCAAGCAGGTCGCGGTGCTGAATCTGGCCTATCTGGCGACGTTTGGTTCTGAGTTGGCGGTGGTGTCGATGTTACCGCTATTTTTCAGTGAAACATTTGATATTACCGTTGTTCAGGCCGGGCTACTGGCATCCGGTTTTGCCTTTATGAATCTGGTCTCGCGCCCAACTGGTGGCTATTTCAGTGATAAGCTGGGCCGTAAACTGACATTAACTATTTGTCTGGCAGGCTTGGCTGTGGGCTATTTTGTTATGGGCCTGATTACGCCCGAATGGTTTATTGTATTAGCCGTGTTGGCTACCATGTGCTGCTCATTCTTTGTTCAGGCGGGGGAGGGTGCAGTTTTTGCTGTGGTACCTTTAGTACAACGTCGTTTGACCGGACAAATTGCTGGTATGGCAGGTGCTTATGGTAATGTCGGTGCATTGTTATTTTTAACGGTATTGTCAGTGGTTTCAGCGCAGTTATTTTTCTGGGTAATTGCCGCCACCGCTGTTGTTACCTTGATTGTAGTGCAATTTATGGATGAGCCGCGCGGTCCGATGGCAGAAGTGTTGCCGGATGGAACCGTGCAACTGATCGATGTGCATTAAACGGGATCGAGATCATGCTGAAAGTCCGTTGCGGACAATACTCGCGGGCCGGAGTGAAAGCCGAAAATCAGGATGCGATTGGTTTTTATGCCCCGGAGAACAGCTTGTTGCTGGAAAGTAAGGGGGCTATCTGCGCAATTGCTGATGGCATCAGTAGCAGCGAACAGGCCCGCGAGGCCAGTCATGCAGCCATCACCGGATTTATTGCCGATTATTTCAGTACGCCAGATACCTGGTCGGTTAAACAATCCGGTGGCAAGGTTTTAACGGCGATTAATGTCTGGCTGTGTGGGCAGAGTCATCAGTTTCGGGAAATGTCACGAGGCTTTGCCACTACCTTTTCTGTGGTGATTATCAAGTCAGTTACCGCGCATTTGTTTCATGTCGGTGATGCCCGAATCTATCTTTTTCGTAACAATGCACTGGAACAACTGACCCAGGATCACCGGATAAAACTGGATGAAGAAAAAGAATATCTGGGGCGGGCGCTTGGTGTCGATTACGCACTGGAAATTGATTACAAGAATGTGGCTGTCGAACGCGGTGATGTCTTTATCTTGATGACGGATGGCGTTTATGAGTTTGTTGCCGACAATGTCATTAAACAGCAGTTAAGCGACAATGCTGATCCTGAGCAGTGTGCCAAAGAATTATGCGAGTTAGCGCTGCAAAACGGCAGTGCTGACAATGTAAGTTGCCAGGTGTTTTGTATTGACGAGTTGTCTGCTCCCAAGCCAGATGAAGTCTATGCCCGATTAACGGCGTTACCGTTTCCACCAGAATTATATGAAGGTGTCATGCTTGATGGTTACCGGGTATTACGTGAGCTGCACGCCAGTTCGACCAGTCAGTTGTATCTGGCAATCGATACCGAAACCCAGCAGAAAGTGGTGTTGAAAACGCCTTCAGTGAACTTTGAAGATGATCTCGCTTATCTGGAACGCTTTCAGTTGGAAGAATGGATTGGCCGGAGAATTGACAATGCTCATGTAGTTCGCATCGTTGAGCAACAGCGCCCACGGCGCTTTCTTTATTATGTGATGGAATATGTGGCAGACAAAACCCTGCAACAGAAACTGGATGATGAAGGGCCGCTGAGCCTGAATGAAGTAAGACAGATACTGCCACAACTCATCTCTGGATTACGGGCCTTTCATCGCCTGGATATGCTGCATCAGGATCTTAAGCCCGGCAATATCATGCTGAGTGATGAAGGGGTCATAAAAATTATCGATTTTGGTTCGACCCGTATTGCTGGTATTGCGGATGTGGCTTCGCCGATAGAACGCAAAAAACTGCTGGGAACCAAAGAATTTACTGCACCGGAATATCTGCTGGGAGAACAGGCAGGGGTGCAGGCTGATCAGTTTTCTTTGGGCTCGATTATTTACCAATTACTGAGCGGACAGTTACCTTACGAAAAGCGTTTCGAAAAACACATGAATCGTCAGCAATTGAGTCGACTGAATTATCAATCTCTGACGCAAGTGACAAACGATATTCCTGTGTGGGTTGATAAAGCGATAGAAAAGTCCGTACAGCTTAATCCACAACGACGCTATGAAGCCTTATCCGAACTGCAGACGGACCTGCTAAAACCCAACCCGGCATTTTTACAAACTGAATTTGTGCCATTGATTGAACGTCATCCGGTGCGATTCTGGCAAACCTGTGCCGCTTTGAGTGTGTTATTTAACCTGATATTGCTTTATCAACTATTGGATTGAGTCCTCAGAATTCTAATCTGAAAAAGTGATGGCTAAAATGTGAAACAGTCGACAATCCATTCAGGATGGCTTACCTTCTAAGCTTGTGAAGTAGGGATGCCCTGAATGGATTTTGAACGGATATATGCACTGCACAAGTTTTTTTCCAATCGTCGTTACCCGGTGCCGCTAAACGATATTCTTAATGAGTTTGAATTCAGCAAAAACACCTTCAATATTGCTCGTAACTACCTATGTGACGTGTTGGGTGCACCGCTCAAAAACCGAAAAGGGGAAGGTTATTTTTATGACCTGAAATCCGGTGAAACCTATGAACTGCCCGGTTTATGGTTCAGCGCCAAAGAAATCGTCTCTCTGGCCCTGCTTGAACAACTCAGCGAAACACTACAGCCCGAAGTCGTTAAACAACTGCTGCATCCCGTATCAAAGCGCCTGCATCAACTGCTCGCCAAACAACATATTAGCCAACACGACTGGCAGCACCGCATTAAAGTAGCCACACAATGGCAACGCCTGTGTGAACCCGACCACTTCATCAACGTGTCACACGCCTTACTCACCAGACAACAGCTGGAAATTGATTATTGGCAATGGCAAACCGACAGCACCGAAACCCGCATCATCAGCCCGCAACGTCTCGTTTACTACCGTGATAATTGGTATCTCGATGCATGGTGTCACAAACGACAAGCCCTGCGCACCTTCTCAGTCGATGCCATTTGTCGCAGCAAACAAATAGCAAACACCGCCGAAGATATTGACAGCGAACAACTCAATGCCCACGTAACACCAGGTTACGGCATCTTTGCCGGACAAGTTCAAGGGATTGCACAGCTTAAATTCTCCAAAGCTATTTCCAAACGCGTTAGTCGCGAAAACTGGCACCCCGATCAGCAAAGCCATTGGACAGATCTAGGCGAATATCAGCTATCAGTACCCTACAGCGACACCCGAGAACTGACCCGAGACATCCTACGTTTTGGCAGTGATATTGAAGTGCTAAGCCCAGAATCGTTACGTGAACAAGTCAAACAAGAACTGGAAAAAACACTGAAAAAATATTTTTGAAAGTATCGGAATTTAGGACTTAAGGGTGAGAGTATGAAAGCTAAACCAGTTTTCAAAGGGTGGTTATGGAAGCATTAACAGACCTGAAAGCGATACTACATTCAAAACGGGCAAATATTTATTACCTCGAAAAATGCCGTGTCATGCAAAAAGATGGGCGGGTGCTTTATCTCACAGAAGAAAAAAACGAGAACCAGTATTGGAATATCCCCATCGCCAATACGACTTGTTTGCTTTTGGGGACAGGAACTTCGATTACCCAGGCCGCAATGCGCATGCTTGCCTCAGCAGGCGTGTTAGTCGGTTTTTCAGGCGGTGGAGGTACGCCTTTGTTGATGGCGAACGAAATAGAGTGGCTCACTCCACAAAGCGAATATCGGCCAACAGAATATATACAAGGATGGATGCAGTTTTGGTTTGATGAGGCCAAACGATTAGAGGCTGCAAAACAATTCCAGCAAGAAAGGATAAAGTTTTTAAAGCAGATATGGAGCAAGGATCGCGATCTGAAAGCCGAAGGATTTGATATGGCTGATCCACTTTTACAACGAGCCCTCGAAAGCAGTTTACAAAAAGTGACAGCGGCTAAGAAGGTGAGTGGCTTGATGCAAGGTGAAGCAGAACTCACCAAACAACTTTATAAATTTGCTGCTCGAACCAGTAATTACGGTGATTTTACCCGTGAACGCGAAGCAATCGACACCGCCAACACGTTTCTCAATCATGGTAATTACCTGGCCTACGGATTAGCGGCTACGACTCTTTGGGTTTTAGGAATACCTCATGGCTTTGCGGTGATGCATGGCAAAACACGGCGAGGTGCGTTGGTATTTGATGTGGCGGATTTAGTCAAAGACGCTTTGATTCTGCCGTGGGCATTTATTTGTGCAAAAGAAAAAAGCACAGAACAGGAATTTCGCCAGCAGTGTTTACAAGCATTTACAGATCATAACGCGCTGGAGTTTATGTTTAATCAGGTCAAAGAGATCGCGCTCAAGCAAGACTGGGAGACAACAGCACTATGATGGTGACATTTGTCTCTCAATGTGAAAAGAAGGCGCTAGCTCGAACCAGGCGAGTACTGGACGCCTTTGCTGATCGGATTGGTGATAACACCTGGCAAACAGTGATTACACAAGAAGGACTCAATGCCGTCAGAAAACTCCTGAGAAAAACGGCAAGTAAAAACACAGCAGTCAGTTGTCATTGGATACGTAGTCGGTCAAGGTCTGAGTTGGTTTGGGTGGTGGGTCGTACCCATGTATTTAACCATCGAGGTGTAGTGCCTGTTAACTTTACATCGAAGGAAGTCATTATGGATAGATTACCTATAGAAACTGGTGATTTGCTTGCTAATACCCGTGCTCAAGCATTAAGCAAGCATCTTTTTGCTGCCGGTTTTGTTGCTCATCAAATATTGGATGCTTTACAGATCAATAACCAAAACCTCAAGCAAGCGGTTTTTATCGCGGGAATTTTCCATGACATTGGAAAAATAGATCCAGAGTTTCAAAACTGGGTGAATAAAAAGCTCGGGAAAATTCCAGATGACTTCGTTCCCGATGATGGTGTTCACATTGATTCTCCTGCGAAATTTTCTTTTGAGAAACATCCAAGACATCATGAGCTGTCATGGATTTTTGCTGAGTCTTTGATGGACGGTTGTTCCTTAAATGATGGACAGCGCAAACAGATTGCACATGCCATCTATTGGCATCACACCAAACCATTTAGAAAGGAGGACAAATTTACTAATCCAGAAGCCATCTATGCAGTGTTTAAAAAGTCATTGGCAAAAGACAAGTTTGAGGATGTATTCAATAAAGTCCTAGCCGTTATTAAAGATGTTGGCTATATGGCTTCAAAGTTTGAAGTAGAAAATTTCCTTGTTGGCTTAAATAATTCATTTAGCCTGACGTCAAAAACGTGTCCTGATTACAAAAAATATGATGGATGGGCGGATGATATACCCGAATTTCAGAGTAATGTGCGTGAAAACGCATTGAATAATCTTGTCAGATCAGCAGTAATTAGTGCTGATCGATTGGTCTCAAGTCGTTCTTCTGAAGACTTGGAAGAATATCTTGCTGAAGGTTCTTTGGCCGAGCTTAACAATATAGAAATTACACAAGATAAATCATTACTAAAAGAAGGAATTGAACAGTGTTTATATGGCTTTATAAGTGCCTATCCAAATAGTCAACGTAACGAAGCTCAAAGTCATGCAGCAAAATCTCTGGCTGATTTAAAGAAAATAGCTAAACTCAATAACTCTGCAAATATTGGGGTGCTTCAAGGGCCTGCCGGGTGTGGTAAAACAAAAATAGCCCTTGAATGGGCATTGAAAACAGATGCTGAAAAAATTATATGGGTATGCCCACGAGTACAGGTTTGCCTTGGCTTATTGCATGACTTGACGGCAGAAGAATATTTACCTGATGGACAAATTGAGATATTTACAGGGGAATACAAAAAAATCTTAGGTAATGGCCGTAGCTTTGAAGATGTTCCCGATACCGATGAGTCGGATTACTTCAGTGGGGATATTGTGATAACCACAATTGACCAAGTGGTTAACTCAATTCGATCTCACAGCCATGTAGACACATTTATCCAATTTATGAATGCACATGTAGTGTTTGACGAGTTTCATGAATTGGTCAATATGCCTGCTTTTAACCTATTGTTTGCAGAACTTATTGAGGCCAAAAAACAGCAGGGTGAACACGCCAATACGTTGTTAGTGTCTGCAACCCCAAATTATTTCTATCTGACCCAATTTTTAGGTATTCAAAAAGAAGATATCATCACAATCGATAGCTTTAACGCCTCAAGATATCAGATTGACTTTATAAACTATGATGAAAAAGAAGAACTCAGCCCTTTAATCAGGGAATCCCAGCAGGGGAAGACTTTCGTTATCACAAATACTGCATTGGATGCACAATTGGGCTATTTGCAGCATCATGGAATTGAAAATAGTGTTTTGCTGCATTCTAAATATACAAAACAAGACAAGGCCTATTGGTTCGATGCGGTGTTCAATAGCTTCAAACGTAACGGGAGTCAGCGATACGAAGTTCTACGAAGTGGGCCAATAGTTCAGGCATCTCTGAATATCACCTGTGACCGAATGTTGACTGAAATCACCAATGCTGAAAACTGGCTCCAGCGCTTAGGGCGTCTCGACCGTTTTGGTGAGAATGAAGGGGTCAATCCATATATTACTGTGATACCAAAGAGTCTAGAAATAAATGGTAAACAGACTAGCAGTTGTGCAAGATTTTTGAATCAGATGTGTGTATGGAATAGTACCAAAGCTTGGTTGAGTTTTTTGAAAGAACGATTAGAGACTCAGAAAACAGTCACTATTAATCAGCTTTACGAGATTTATCGATCTTTTTATACCGACAAGCAGGCACAAGAATGGCTTAAGCAGGACTTTCTGCTTTCATTGAAAAAAAGTGTCGAACTTATTAACAAGAAAATTATTGACCCGATTTCGGTGCCGCCAAAGTCTAAATTAAAACAAGGCATCATCAAAATATCAGCTAACTCACTTCGTGGCGATAATCGTTTTGTGCAAATGGCAGTTTGTGAGGTGTTGGAAGATCAGCAACTATTTTTTTCTGAAAATTATGCTTCCAGTGAAACCTTTAATCCAAATCAACCACCATCGGCACTGACAGAATCAATCGAAACAATGCGTGGATATGGCAATGATGATGCGAATCTAGTTCAGTTCATGCAGAAGAAACATCACAATATCAAATCTGATGAGGGATACAAAAAAGCACGAAACGAATGGGAGTTGATTAAAGAGGCTCGTTCACCAGAAAGTCCAATTTACCTTAGTTATACACCGAAAGACCTCAGTTTAGTGAATAGTAATCCTCACCCTCAAGCCGTGTATTACGTCATAAGCAATAGACAACCCGTTGGTGCGATGTCGATTGCAAAACTTAAAAACAAGCTTAAATCACAAACAGCTGAATAGTTGTTATTCAAAAAGGAGAGAGTTATGGAAAAAATTACAGGTATCAAAAGTGTTGATTTTAAGATAACAGCATTGGGTCATGGGGTAGTGAATTGGAATGGACCAACAACACTTAGTAATGAAGGCCGTACCGTCGACAACCATACCCTGCCAAAACTTAGAGGATATACAAATCTTACAGGAAAAATAAAAGACGAGACTGGGTATAAATATAAAAAGGAAGCGACTGATATTAACTTTAAAGAAACTCCACTTTATATAAGTCAGAATTGTATTCGTCATCATTTGTTTCGTGAGCAGGCATTTGATTTGCACTTCGCAGCAGAAAAGAATCTTGAAAAAGTATTGGCTTCAATAACTGGAATGGTTCGTGGTTATGTTGTGCCATCGAGCCAGTGCAAACGAACTAGTCCACTGCTTTTGGAAGACTTTGTTGATCAGTTAGGTAATGGTAATTTTGAGCAGTTCGGACAGGCAGGAGAAAGAGATAATTCATCTTTTTTCTCTAAAACCACCTTCGGTGATACTAAATATATTTCCTACGGCTCAATTAGTATTGAACAACTACAGTTTATTTCTCTCGACAACAAGTTTGATCGTGCCGCGATGGTGATTAAAGACAATCAGGGGGAGAATGTTGCGAAAGCTGTAGAAGATTTCATTAAAAGCCTGAATCTTGAACTTAATCCCAAAGCAGTTTTTCATCCGAACTATGTTCGTAAAGGAACAATTTTTGAAGTGGGAGAAGCTGGCATTTTACTAAATGAAGATGCTGTGCAAAGTCTTATTGATACTTCGTTGGAAATGCTTCGGAATCTCTCAATTCGACAGGCAAAAGCATACATGTATGTTGACGAACTTGTTGTCGACTTTAACGACAGTAACCAGATGATGCGTATTAAACGTACGCCAGATCAGATTATGTCACACCCTAGAGAGCATTTTGCGACTTACTTCGAAGCTCAGTAAAAGGGGCGCGCAGGGATGAAAATTATTATTGATTATGAATCATCGTGGCGAAATTCTTTTTTAGATGGCAGTAATAATGAACCGCTGCCAAAAAAAGGTCGAAATTTCGTCGCTTCGATGACAGAGTTACAAAAAGTAGAAAATTTCATGCCAAAACATGTTACGAAAGATACTGTGTTGGGTGTATTGAATAGATTAATAGGCGAACAGCGAAAACTCTATCAATCTCGGAGCAGTTTTGAGGACATACCGCATTACTTCTCAAATATTGAAAGTGCCATTACCTTTGAAGATAACCCAATAGTTATAAATCAAGAAACAGCTTATATCCGTAATATGAAGGGCAGTACTGATCAAAACGCATTTACAGGAATGATTCGTATAAATGATCCAATTTTTCAATCAGATTACTCTCCTTTATTTTGGGGGGTATTAGGGTTAGACACCGAGTCGCTTTTCGATTTTATTCTAGAAGATAAGCTGTCAAAAACTGATATTTCGCTCGACCCTCTCAGTATTATGAGTCGGCTTGAATATATAAAAAAACTGAAACCATTAGAAAATTTAAATAAAGCAAATGCGGCATCTGAATTTTTGGTGAACCGTTTTGAGAAATACAAGCCAATAAATCAAAAAGGACAAATCCTTCTTCTAAGCATGTATTGCTCGGCTTTATATCTTCAGTTACAACGGTTAGAAGAACGAGGATTTAATATGATAAATGCCAAATCAAAAATGGGAGGGATTAGCGGCATTTCTAACAACGGCTTCACGCCTAAAGACTTTATGGATAAATACACAACAGGTGCAAAAAAACTAATTTATGGAAATCCTTATGTACGTGAGGAGTTTGTAAAAGGCGAAGGAAAAGTAAAGCATTTTCTGACTAAAGCATCTGGACAACTATCAATCCATTTAGACATTGACTTGGATAAGGCGATTGAATTGAAAACAATGATTGATAATGCCGGAGTCTCGGCATTTTATCTTGGGAAAAAAGGCTTAGCTTATGTTTCCCATATTGACGTTCGGTAAGGAGAGTACTTATGAATTTTTACATCGATGTACTTATAAATCCGAATGCTGAAATGCGTATTAACGTTCTATTGAACACGGTTTACACAAAACTCCACAAAGCTATTTTTGATCTTCGTGCAAAAAATATAGGTGTCAGCTTTCCAAACCACAATATTACCTTGGGAAATATTTTACGAATCCATGGTGATGAGAAAACATTGCGTGTTTTGCAGGATCAAAACTGGATTGGTGGAATGAGTGGATACTGCAATATCAGTGGGATTCAGCCAGTGCCGGACAGTGCTAAATTTTGTACTGTAAGTCGTAAACAAACCACAATGAGTCAATCCAAACTAAGGAGACTTTTGAAGCGTGGCAGTATCTCTGAAGATGAAATCCAACAATACAAAGCTAAAATGTTTGCCCGAGGGTTAGATAACCCATATTTAGAGTTGGTGAGCAGTTCAACCGGACAAAAGCATCGACGCTATATCGAATTCGGTGAACTTAAAGGTGAGGCTACGCACGGCCAGTTTGACTGCTTTGGGCTTTCGAAAAGTGCAACTGTTCCTTGGTTCTGAAAGTGATTCTAAGTAAGGAGAATGCCGAAAAGCAAACTGCAAATTTCTAAAGTCTTGGATTTAAAGTCATCGAATTCGATGGCTTTAAAATGGTGTCCGGCATCAGTGGACCGCTACAGTCAGATTCTAAATAGGTTTTATCAAAATTTAACCATTCTTTTTAGTTCTTTAAAAAAACATTTAATTATTAATAAGTTACATGTAATCGTTTTATCATTCATAAAACCTGAAGAATGAGAGTAAATGATTGTTGTAACTTATTTTTTTTGCGTTAAACTTCAGTTCACTGCCGAACAGGCAGCTTAGAAAATTAAGCCCGTAGGCATTTCAATCCTAACCCAGTTCACTGCCGAACAGGCAGCTTAGAAATCACAAATCTTGGTAGCCGCCATAACCACAGCGTTCACTGCCGAACAGGCAGCTTAGAAATTTATCACTCTGCCCGTGTTCGGCCATAACTTGTTCACTGCCGAACAGGCAGCTTAGAAACATATCTTGTTTTGAGCGCGTCCATAGCTATCGTTCACTGCCGAACAGGCAGCTTAGAAATTTCCACCTTTCTAGTGGTGAGGCTGTGCGATGTTCACTGCCGAACAGGCAGCTTAGAAAATATCCGGCATAGGCATTTGGGTCATAGTCGTGTTCACTGCCGAACAGGCAGCTTAGAAATTAGCTAGATCAATAGCGGTCGCGGTGGTTGAGTTCACTGCCGAACAGGCAGCTTAGAAAAGTCTGACTTGATGAGGTCGCGACACTTACGGGTTCACTGCCGAACAGGCAGCTTAGAAAAGACGGTCAAGAGGCGCCAGTCTCAATTGCTGGTTCACTGCCGAACAGGCAGCTTAGAAATGCCAGCCTTTATGGTTATCGGTGTACCAAGTGTTCACTGCCGAACAGGCAGCTTAGAAAAGACTCAATGAATGGGGCTGCGTCATAGCCGCGTTCACTGCCGAACAGGCAGCTTAGAAAACCAGCAACAGTTAAACGGTTTTGATTAGAGTGTTCACTGCCGAACAGGCAGCTTAGAAACATCAGTGATAGTAGAATCAGGAATAACAGGTGTTCACTGCCGAACAGGCAGCTTAGAAAACCATGAAACCATTCGTTCACGCATTGACCATGTTCACTGCCGAACAGGCAGCTTAGAAAATAAGAACACCTCATTTAATTAAGCGCCATGTGTTCACTGCCGAACAGGCAGCTTAGAAATTTCCTAAAACTTTTTCAGAGGTTCATCATGAGTTCACTGCCGAACAGGCAGCTTAGAAATTCTTCAGCTAAGCGTTTTAATCCCCGCAAGCGTTCACTGCCGAACAGGCAGCTTAGAAAATACCAGCAGCACGAGAAACAGAAAGCACAGGGTTCACTGCCGAACAGGCAGCTTAGAAACTGACCAAATCCCAAAACAGAGCAAAGAAAACGTTCACTGCCGAACAGGCAGCTTAGAAATAAACCGCTGACTGATGATGTGATTGAAAGACGTTCACTGCCGAACAGGCAGCTTAGAAAACGCCGATTGCCAATCCGCAGCGCACAGATAGGTTCACTGCCGAACAGGCAGCTTAGAAAATGAGTGAACGACTTTGGCTGTATGACCGGTTGTTCACTGCCGAACAGGCAGCTTAGAAATTGCTGGTGATGATTTTCCGGCAAGCGGTTTCGTTCACTGCCGAACAGGCAGCTTAGAAAACTGCTTAATACATCGCGCCAATTCATCCGACGTTCACTGCCGAACAGGCAGCTTAGAAAATCAGTCAGCAAGCCGATGAAGGTGCTGCAAAGTTCACTGCCGAACAGGCAGCTTAGAAATGAGCGCGTTAAACCGCCCGCTGCAAGTTGGCGTTCACTGCCGAACAGGCAGCTTAGAAATTAACTTGTATTGGGTTATGTATTCATGTGCTGTTCACTGCCGAACAGGCAGCTTAGAAATTTATGGCGTAGAAGAACACAGCGAAAAATATGTTCACTGCCGAACAGGCAGCTTAGAAATTAATGAAATGGCGTTTCAAAGAACGCTGGAAGTTCACTGCCGAACAGGCAGCTTAGAAAAAAACAGGGCAAAGAAAACAGTCCGTCATAAAGTTCACTGCCGAACAGGCAGCTTAGAAATGCGCCTAATCGAATGTAAGTGCTTATTACCCGTTCACTGCCGAACAGGCAGCTTAGAAAACCGATTTCACTTACAGGATGGGCATCACTTGGTTCACTGCCGAACAGGCAGCTTAGAAAAACCGTTGCCAGTTGAACGATGGGCATCAACAGTTCACTGCCGAACAGGCAGCTTAGAAAAATAAAAGGCCAACGCATCCAGATCGGCTTGAGTTCACTGCCGAACAGGCAGCTTAGAAAAGACATAATTAGGGACTTCAAGTTGAAATGATGTTCACTGCCGAACAGGCAGCTTAGAAATATTAAAGGATTGCTGGTTGATGGGTTTGAAGGTTCACTGCCGAACAGGCAGCTTAGAAAATGTTGACCACTTCGACCGCTTCCGGCTCTGCGTTCACTGCCGAACAGGCAGCTTAGAAAATTCACCTCTTCCCCATGGGGTTCTTCTGAAAGTTCACTGCCGAACAGGCAGCTTAGAAAAAAAAAAAGGGGGGGTCCGAAGACCCCCCTGTGTTCACTGCCGAACAGGCAGCTTAGAAAGCTTCAGTTATTGCAGTATGGGGGGTTGCCTTGTTCACTGCCGAACAGGCAGCTTAGAAATTACTTGCTGCATCTTCAAGTATTATTGATAAGTTCACTGCCGAACAGGCAGCTTAGAAAAAACTATAACGAAAGCACGCCCAAAGAGGCACGTTCACTGCCGAACAGGCAGCTTAGAAATTTCCCCGCAATTTATCAAAGGTGAACTAATGGTTCACTGCCGAACAGGCAGCTTAGAAATGAACTATATCAGTCAGCAGACAGAAGGGTACGTTCACTGCCGAACAGGCAGCTTAGAAATGAAAAGGTGGCCAGCGATGTTAAAGCAATTCGTTCACTGCCGAACAGGCAGCTTAGAAAAGCCACTCTTGACGTCGAAACAGAAGCACGCCGTTCACTGCCGAACAGGCAGCTTAGAAAAATGGCCTGTTACTGTTGAATGTGAAGTTTCTGTTCACTGCCGAACAGGCAGCTTAGAAAATCACCAGAACCCAAGTCAGAAATAAGTTCTAGTTCACTGCCGAACAGGCAGCTTAGAAATTCATCAGCTAAGCGTTTTAATCCGCGTAAGCGTTCACTGCCGAACAGGCAGCTTAGAAATGACTTGTATTTTGCTGCTGTTAGTTATCGTCGTTCACTGCCGAACAGGCAGCTTAGAAATAGTTCCAGCGTGGATAATGGAGCCGCCCCCGGTTCACTGCCGAACAGGCAGCTTAGAAATACACCGATGCCGAGGCCTCAACTGTTTCTGGGTTCACTGCCGAACAGGCAGCTTAGAAACTGATCGGAATAGCCGTGAGGGTGAGCTATAGGTTCACTGCCGAACAGGCAGCTTAGAAAAGCATCAAGCAATAAAACGTCTGTCTCAGCTTGTTCACTGCCGAACAGGCAGCTTAGAAAAGCATCAACATCAGCACGTAGCTGGTTGTTTTGTTCACTGCCGAACAGGCAGCTTAGAAAAAATCTGGCCTTTTATCGCTGCCATTGTCATTGTTCACTGCCGAACAGGCAGCTTAGAAATGTAGCAAATTCTGGCTGCCCTGCTGCTGGACGTTCACTGCCGAACAGGCAGCTTAGAAAAGGCATGCTGTAAAGCATCTAAGAAGGTCATTGTTCACTGCCGAACAGGCAGCTTAGAAAAGAAGCAATTCTTTATGTATATACATGGGGCAGTTCACTGCCGAACAGGCAGCTTAGAAAATAATAACACCTCATTTAATTAAGCACCATGTGTTCACTGCCGAACAGGCAGCTTAGAAAAACCGCCTGGAATATTCGCCGGATGCGCGGCTGTTCACTGCCGAACAGGCAGCTTAGAAAAAATCAGCGACTTGCCGAAAATGGGCGCGATTGTTCACTGCCGAACAGGCAGCTTAGAAAGCCGGGAATACACTATTGGCTGCACCGGCTACGTTCACTGCCGAACAGGCAGCTTAGAAAAGTTCCGGCACCGAACGCACCTCACTTAAACGGTTCACTGCCGAACAGGCAGCTTAGAAAATAACTGTTGGTATTCAAAGAAATGCTTTTCAGTTCACTGCCGAACAGGCAGCTTAGAAATATGCATCCTGACAACCTAGAGGTGATCCTTCGTTCACTGCCGAACAGGCAGCTTAGAAAGTTAGCTCATCACCCATCTCACGACTATCCACGTTCACTGCCGAACAGGCAGCTTAGAAACAAGTCCAGTTGTGCTATCTGCTGAGGGTGGTTGTTCACTGCCGAACAGGCAGCTTAGAAATTGGATATGCCATGTTGCACCCTTGATAGCGCGTTCACTGCCGAACAGGCAGCTTAGAAAAGTTGCGTTTTGGCTTTAGCTCGCCTTTACCAGTTCACTGCCGAACAGGCAGCTTAGAAAATTTATCATCCCCTCAAAAAATTGCTTTATCTGTTCACTGCCGAACAGGCAGCTTAGAAAGAGCATTGTACTTTGCCGTCTGCAAAGATGATGTTCACTGCCGAACAGGCAGCTTAGAAAATGCTCGATGCTTGTGGCGCGCTTATGTCGTTGTTCACTGCCGAACAGGCAGCTTAGAAATAAGCTATATCAGAATCCCGCTTTTCCACTGAGTTCACTGCCGAACAGGCAGCTTAGAAATATTCATTTAATTAACAGAAAAATTCCTGATAGTTCACTGCCGAACAGGCAGCTTAGAAAAATCACCGTTTTTTTAATCACAGTTTTACTCGGTTCACTGCCGAACAGGCAGCTTAGAAATGACATTTTCAGGGGTGGCAGGGTCTCAGGTAGTTCACTGCCGAACAGGCAGCTTAGAAATGATAGTCGCTTCTGCGGTCTATCGCTTTTTGGTTCACTGCCGAACAGGCAGCTTAGAAAAAATCAGCAACGCCTAAATGGTCGCTTTTAAAGTTCACTGCCGAACAGGCAGCTTAGAAAACTTGTGCCGTTTGCGGTTAGGGATTGCCATTGTTCACTGCCGAACAGGCAGCTTAGAAATGACTGCCATCTGACTCAAACGCAAAAACCTGGTTCACTGCCGAACAGGCAGCTTAGAAAATACAGAACGTCATTGATTGGCACAAAAACGGGTTCACTGCCGAACAGGCAGCTTAGAAATCACCACGTGTACCGTCGATAACCTTTCTGATGTTCACTGCCGAACAGGCAGCTTAGAAACACGGCATGTAAGCTACGGTAGATGCTGGCTCGTTCACTGCCGAACAGGCAGCTTAGAAATTTTACATATGGTTTTATTAATTCACTCATCCGTTCACTGCCGAACAGGCAGCTTAGAAATGTGCGGTTAAAAACGCCTGACTGATTTCGGCGTTCACTGCCGAACAGGCAGCTTAGAAAGTCAATGTATGCTGTTAAATGCAATAAACAAAGTTCACTGCCGAACAGGCAGCTTAGAAAAGAAGATGTATTATCGTAAGAAGTTCCTGCCGGTTCACTGCCGAACAGGCAGCTTAGAAATGACTTGTATTTTGCTGCTGTTAGTTATCGTCGTTCACTGCCGAACAGGCAGCTTAGAAATAGTTCCAGCGTGGATAATGGAGCCGCCCCCGGTTCACTGCCGAACAGGCAGCTTAGAAATACACCGATGCCGAGGCCTCAACTGTTTCTGGGTTCACTGCCGAACAGGCAGCTTAGAAACTGATCGGAATAGCCGTGAGGGTGAGCTATAGGTTCACTGCCGAACAGGCAGCTTAGAAAAGCATCAAGCAATAAAACGTCTGTCTCAGCTTGTTCACTGCCGAACAGGCAGCTTAGAAAAGCATCAACATCAGCACGTAGCTGGTTGTTTTGTTCACTGCCGAACAGGCAGCTTAGAAAAAATCTGGCCTTTTATCGCTGCCATTGTCATTGTTCACTGCCGAACAGGCAGCTTAGAAATGTAGCAAATTCTGGCTGCCCTGCTGCTGGACGTTCACTGCCGAACAGGCAGCTTAGAAAAGGCATGCTGTAAAGCATCTAAGAAGGTCATTGTTCACTGCCGAACAGGCAGCTTAGAAAAGAAGCAATTCTTTATGTATATACATGGGGCAGTTCACTGCCGAACAGGCAGCTTAGAAAATAATAACACCTCATTTAATTAAGCACCATGTGTTCACTGCCGAACAGGCAGCTTAGAAAAACCGCCTGGAATATTCGCCGGATGCGCGGCTGTTCACTGCCGAACAGGCAGCTTAGAAAAAATCAGCGACTTGCCGAAAATGGGCGCGATTGTTCACTGCCGAACAGGCAGCTTAGAAAGCCGGGAATACACTATTGGCTGCACCGGCTACGTTCACTGCCGAACAGGCAGCTTAGAAAAGTTCCGGCACCGAACGCACCTCACTTAAACAGTTCACTGCCGAACAGGCAGCTTAGAAAATCACATGCCCGTCAAAATACCACGCGACCAGGTTCACTGCCGAACAGGCAGCTTAGAAATGCTTTCTCGTAGCTCCGAGTTCAGGTAACTGGTTTACTGCCGAATAGGCAGCATGAAGTCATCATTAAAATAATGAGAAGCTTGTTGTTACAACTTTTAGGTATATGTAAGAGCAATATTCTGAAGCCCTCACTCCCGATGTGCCGGGCGGGCAGTGCGTTGATGCTTTTGGGGCACATCCCAGCATCTGACACCAAATTACATTTTAAACTGCCAGGCTAGTTGATGTCAGTATTCATGAGCAATCGATGTTGTGGATAGAAAATATGTATTTTTGGTGAGGGGCGGGGCGATAGAGCTAATTATTTAATCCCGTCGATTTCGACGGGTTTAAATCTGCATTGAGTTTGCTATTTAACTGATAGTGATTTATCAGCTAATGGGCTTTGGGTCTGTTTGGAGACAAAAAAGCCGGGAAGAATCCCGGCTTTTTGATTGCTTTGATACGGATTTACTTGATTGGCAAGAAATACAATTTTCCGGCTTTCATATCGGGCATCAGAATATGTTTGCCATCGGCTGATAAAGCAATATCAGCTGCGGCTTCATACTCGTCGGTGATCAGTTGTGGCGTAGCTTTCGCTTCATTTAACTGCCATACCTTGCCGTTATTCCAGTCACTGATATATAAAAATCCATCAGTATCCCGAACCAGTCCGTCTGCACCCCCAAAACCACTGTTCACTTTGGTGGCTTTTACAGAGGCAATATCAAGTTGAAATAAGTCACCAGTGCCAAAATCAGCTACCAGCATCTTGTTATAGCCATCCATTAACAAACCGTTGGGACGTTTGATACCGGACTTATGGTTGATGACTTCAGTTACCTTGCCTTTGGCGGTAACTTGATAAATACCGGCATCTTTGCCGTTATCGTCGCCACTGTCGGACACATAGATGTTGCCATGGCCATCGATTTCGACATCATTGAGAAACACTGGTTTACCTGGAAAATCACTTGGTTTAACCATCACTTCGCTTTGACCATCCAGGTTGATTTTCACCAGTTGATCAACATCGGCGACATATAAAGTGTTGTTAAACATATCGATGCCTTTGGGATCATTGAGGCCATCGACCAGCGTTTCAGTGCTGCCATCCGTGTTCACAACAGTGACTTTACCATCACCATTTTTACCAAACTCACCGATTTCAGTGACAAATACCCGTCCATCCGGATGGGCGATAGCTGATTCCGGCATCATCAGATCTTCTATCGTGTTGTTGCCATGTCTTGTGCTGGTGGTTTGAGCATCACTCTGTTTTTCACCGTAACTGACGCGGTAAATCACACCATTAAAATCATCAGAGACCAGCACCGAGCCATCAGGTAATTGCAGGACATCAGTAGGACGTCCCCACGCTTCACCATCATTTAACCAGCCATCAATAAAGGTTTCATGACCACTGACTTCATTGTTTTCATCAAACGTGACACGCATTAACTGATAGCCAACTGGTTCTGTGCGGTTCCATGAGCCATGCTGGGCAATGATGACATCACCTTTAAAGTCTTCCGGGAACATGTTGCCAGTATAAAATTTCATGCCCAGTGCAGCAGTATGGGCCTGAAATTCTGCTACCGGGAAGGTGACTTCTTTGGGCGGTGTTTTATCGGCCCAGTCTTCATGACGTTCTTTACCGCCAGCATAGTAGGGGAAGCCAAAGTGCATGCCTTTTTCAGGTGCAGCGTTTAATTCACCCGGTGGAATGTTATCACCCATCATATCGGTATTGTTATCGGTAAAATACAATGTTCCGGTGTCCGGTTGGAAATCCATACCGACAGAATTACGGATACCTTCGGCATAAATCTCAGCATCACTGCCATCCGGGTTCATCCGGATAATAGTTGCTTCCTGGCCTTTAACATCGCAGATATTACAGGGAGCCCCAACAGTGACATACAGTTTGCCATCGGGTCCAAAGTCGATATAACGCCAGCCGTGATGCGCTTTATCAGGCAGATCGTCATAAATCACTTCGCGCATTTCTTTAAAGGGCAGTGTCAGATCAAATCCGGGCGCTGCATAGCGGGCAATGCGGTTTTGTTCGGCAATGTATAAGTTGCCCTGATACATGGCGACACCGTTACCAACTTTAAGATCGTCAAGAATAGTGATCACTTCATCGGCTTTACGATCTTTATTCCGATCCACTACAGCATAAGCCTTGTCGCCACGCGTACCGACAAACACTGTACCGGTGGACTGGCCCAGTGCCATTTGCCGTGCGCCTGGCACTTCGGCATAGACTTCAACGTTAAAGCCATCAGGCACATTGAGTTTATGCAGGTTTTTTTCGACATCAGCTGCATCGGCAAAGCTGGCTGTGCTGATCATGCCAAGTGAAGAGAGTGTTAAAAAACTGAGCGTTTTGAGTGTAAATTTCATGGATATCCTCCATTAATAAAAAAATTTGCAAAGTTATGTTTTGACGATAATCTTGCCAATTTGTTGATTGGATTCCATGTACTGGTGGGCAGCAACAATGTCATCCAAGGCAAAGGTTTTGGCGATGATGGGTTTGAGATGGCCCGCCGCTAGGCCGTTTTCGATAAATTCAACACCTTTTTGTAGACGCTCGGCATCCTGGGTGAATTCAAACAGGGTATAACCACGAAAGTTCAGGCCTTTTCCCAAAGCGGTTAATAATGGAAACGGTGTGGGCTGTGGATTTAATGCACCGTAGACAAATATCTGTGCAAATTGACCACAGGCATTGGCTAGATCATTTAATGTTGGACCCGCGACCGGATCAAACACCATATCTGCACCTTTACCGCCCGTTATCAGCAGTACCTGTTCGGTTATCTGTTGTGATTCACTGATAATGACATGCTTTGCGCCATGTTTCAGTAGCAGGTCTTTTTTATTCGCACTGCGGGTTATCGCTACCGGAATCGCACCAACCTGATTGGCAATCTGGATGGCCGCCAGGCCGACACTACTGGATGCAGCAGGGATCAATAAGATCTGGTTTTTTGACAACTGGCCAATATCAATTAAAGCTCCCCATGCTGTGAGATATTGCATCCACACAGCGGCGGCTTCGCTGTCAGAAATATTAGCGGGCTGTTTAACAAGGGCATGAATGGGCACAACGGCTTTTTCTGCATAGGTTCCATATTGGTTCATCGAAAATGCTGGAATGACATTAACTTTATCGCCTACGTTGAACCGGGTGACATTTGGACCAAGATGTTCCACGACACCGGAAGCTTCATAACCCAGACGTGCAGGAAGTGTTGGTGTTTCCAGATATTGACCGCTGCGAAACATGGTTTCAGCCCGGTTGAGCCCAATGGTATTTATCTTGATAAGTACTTCATCGTTCAGTGGGGCTGATACAGTCAACTCATCCAATTGTAAAACGTCTGGGCCACCCGTTTGATGAAAACGAACGGTTCTGGTCATAAAAAACCTCCGGTATATTTTGATTAATGTTTAGGGGGTATCAATACGTGGTCAAACACGATATCAATAAAGGCCTGGAGAGGGATGATACTGGAATTCATCTTAGCGCGCAAAATGGCACCTTGCCACCCAGAAAGGATAAATTCGGAAAGCTGCTCAATATCCATTGACTCAGACAGCTCACCTTGCTCAACAGCCTGTTTCAAGCACTGATTAAACTGTTTTTTCCAGCCTTCAAAGACCCGATCCAGCCGCTTTCTGAACGTTTCATTCTGGCTGGAAAGTTCTTGTCCCAATGTACCGATTAAACAACCACGCTTGCATTTACCTTCTCGGATTGTTGCCAGCCCATCTTCCAGATATTCGCGAATACGCTTCAGTGGACGGATGTTACTGTTGCTAAGAAAGTGGGCGATTTTCTCATCGTAGGCGATGGCGAATTCATCAATGATCGCCATTCCGAATTCTTCTTTACTGGCAAAGTAATAATAAAAAGAGCCCTTGGGAACTCCTGCCATTTTTAAAACAGTATTCAAACCAGTAGGGTTGAAACCATGCTTGCCAATGACTTCGGTACCTACCTGAATCAATAATTGCCGTGTTTCAATACGCGTCATATTAGACCAATCGGCTAGAGATATGACGTCAATAATAGACCGGTCGTCTAGTAATTGCAAACCTTCATGGGTAATAACTTTTGTGTTATTAAATTGAATCGTTTCATTCAGCATGAACTTAAATTCAGGTAAAAGGCTCATAAAGGTATAAGCTGGGTTTGTTTCAAGATTTGGTCACTGAATATCAACAAGCAGAAGGTAAATGGGCATGAAAATAATCAACTATCTGCCATTGGCATTGTTTCTGGTGATGGGGATGAGTTCTGGGTTGGCAGAGGAGAGAGAAAAGTCCACCGTCGAAAAGATTGTGGATGTGCAACACGATTTATTCAATGGGCCCCGCGAAGGTTTACGTTCTAATCACACCAAAGGTGTCGTGCTGAGTGGTGAGTTTTATCCAGCCGAGTCGGCGCGTCAAATTACAACAGCAGTTCACTTACAGCAGAATGCTTCACCCATCGTCGTACGCTTTTCCAATGCAACCGGGTTTCCGGATATTGCGGATAATGACCCAAAAGGCTTAGCGAAAGGCATGGCAATGCGGATAGATTTGGGGGATGAAGGCTATACCGACATGGTATTAAGCTCAGTGCCACGATTTCCAGTGGCTACACCAGAAGCTTTTCTTGAAATGCTCACAGCGGTACGGGACTCGGCCAGCTCGGACGCTGAAATTAAACCGATCCAGCATTTTTTAGCGGATCATCCCAAAGCCAAACATTTTGTTGAGTACCCCAAGCCCTTTCCGGTAAGTTTTGCTAAATTGTCTTATCACGGCATCAATGCTTTTAAATTTACTAATGCTGAGGGTGAGTCAGTATATGGCCGTTATATTGTGATGCCATTAGGCGGGATGAAAACATTGGAGAAAGCGGAGGCTGAAAAACAAGACGAAAATTATCTGATGAATGAAATTCATGAACGACTCGCACAACAACCCGTCGAATTTCGTCTGTCTGTGCAAATTGCTGAACCAGGCGATGAGGTAAATGATGCAACGGTTATTTGGTCTGACGATCGTCAGATAGTCGAGCTAGGGACTATCGTCATTAATGCCCCGATAGCAGACGCCGCAGCCTATGAAAAAGCAACCATGTTTAACCCTCTGGCATTGCCTGAAGGTATTGAACCATCAGCTGACCCGATTTTATTGGCCAGACCCGGCGCTTATGCAGTAAGTTTTCAGCATCGTCTGGACTAGGGCTTGTTTATCTTCCATCTCCGCCTCTGTTGTGAGCTAAAAAAGCGTCAATCAAGGCACGAGGAGCGCCTTTTAGTTATTCTAAATAAGCGACGAGAAACGCAGAGTGGCGCTTTTTCAGTCACAACCCAAAGGGCTGGGACTATTTTTGCGGCCGCCTGCGTTGTCAATCACTTATGTAGGAAGGCTACACGGCGTGCTTTCCGCCTTGTCGGACACAAAAATAGCCGCCAGCAGTGGTGGAGATGGAAGATAAACAAGCCCTAGGGTCTGTTGATCTTTCATAGCCGCCTCTGTTGTGAGCTGAAAGAGTATTCGGGCCACAACAGTGGTGGTGTTAGTAATACATAAGTTTTGTCTAATGCCTAAAAGCACTGGGGCAGAATTATTTTTTCACTTTTAAAGAGGATTGTCATGACTCAGGCATCACAAACATTGAGAGAGATTGTCGGTTTAGGGCATCAGCCGGCAAATTTGAGTACGGCGGCGCTCATCATGATTGATTGTCAGAATACTTATCGCACGGGTGTAATGCAGCTTACAGGAGTGGAAAAGGCGATTATTGAAGCAAAGGCTTTACTGGAGAGGGCGAGAGCGTTAGCTATTCCGGTCTTTCATATCCAGCATGATGGTGGGACGGGTTCACCATATGATCTGACAACCAATATAGGACAGATTTCCAGTGAAGTAGCCCCTCAGGAGGGTGAATATGTCATTACTAAAAATTTCCCCAATTCGTTTATCCAGACAGAGCTGGATGAACGTTTGAGATCACTCAATATTGAGCATATTGTGTTGGCTGGCTTTATGACGCATATGTGTGTGAATTCTACGGCTCATGGTGGTTTCAATCTGGGCTATAGGCCAACTGTTGTGGCAAGTGCTACGGCGACCCGCCCACTGCTGTCGGCGAATGGAAAAATGGTTTCGGCGGAGCAAGTTCAGGATGCCGCTATTGCATCAACGCGGGATTTATATGCTGCTGTGGTCGATAGTGTGGCCGAGTTGCCTGATTAGATACAGAAGGGAAATTAACCGTTAGCATATTTTTGGGCTAATAAACTTTAAAAGCTTTCGGAATGATTGCTGCTTGTGGAATGATCTGGGCTAATACAGATATTTTTTATGTGAATATTCCTTATAGAGGACCTTTATATGTCACCTTATCCGATTCATGACCTAAGTCAAAAACTTGCTTTCAGGGTGAAAACGTATTTGCTGTTGAGGTATTGTTCTTGGTATTGAACGGGATCAGCAACTCAAGTAAACAGAGTAAGATCGTAATTGTTAACATCATCAAGAATAATCAAGAGAGAGAACCATGCATTTAAAAGACATCATCTGGATGGGAGGATTGCTGACAGTATTGTCTTTCCCTGTTTCAGCCACAGAGATTGAATGGCCGGTTTATGGTGGTGATAACCTGCATCAGCGTCACAGTAAACTGACACAAATTACTAAAAATAATGTTTCAGGCCTGGTTGAGGCATGGGAATTTGATACGGGTATAAATGCTACTTTTCAGGCGACGCCCGTGGTTCAGGATGGGGTGATGTATGTTTCGTTACCGTTTAACGATGTAGTCGCACTTGACGCTGCAAGTGGAAAACAATTGTGGCGCTATGAACATGATTTAGATGAAGATTATCCCATTTGCTGTGGCCCGGCGAATCGCGGCGTGGCAGTTTCAAATGGCATGGTTTTCACTGGTACTATTGATGCCAGGTTGATTGCATTGGATGCTAAAACAGGTGAAAAACGTTGGGATAATCGGGTTGTTGGTGACAATACTGGTATCCGTGAAGAGGTTAGTCGCTTGGATGATTCTGAACTTGGCAGTGTTTCAGGTACGTCGGGGGCGGGTATCAACATGGCACCGATGATTTATCAGGATACCGTCATTATAGGTATTACCGGTGTGGGGTATGGATTACATCTTGACGCTACGGATTCTGATTCACCCTTGGGGGCTGTCGTCGGAATTGCTGGAAAATATGGCCGTCGTGGTTTTATGGCAGGCTATGATATGAAAACCGGCAAACAAAAATGGCAGTTTGATACCATAAAGTCTAAGAACTGGGAAGGTGATTTTGTAACTAAAACCGCTGATGGTGTTGAGTTGCCTCGTGACATTGCCAAAGAAAGAGCCTCTTTAGAAAAATATAGTGATGCATGGCGTTATGGTGGTGCTTCAGCGTGGAGTACCCCAGTTATCGATCCTTATACCGGAATTCTGCATTTTGGGACTGGTAATCCATCACCACAAATGGAAGGTTCATCCAGGCCAGGGGATAATCTCTATAGCAGTTCATTGCTTGCCCTTGATGCCAACAGTGGTGATTATCGCTGGCATTACCAGCAAGTCCCACATGATAGCTGGGGATATGATGTGGCCAGTCCGCCAGTATTGTTTGAAATTACGATCAAAGGAAAGCCGATACCGGCAATTGGGCAAGCCGGTAAAACGGGTTGGTTTTATGTGCATGACAGACGTAATGGAAAGTTTCTTTATAAAAGTGAAGCCTTTGTCCCACAAAAAAATATGTTTGAACTTCCTACCAGTGAAGGCACGATTATTTATCCGGGTGTAATGGGAGGGGCAAACTGGTCTCCCGTTTCGGTAGATGCTCGCAGACGTTTGGTGTTTATTGCTGCTATTCATTGGCCGGTGGAATATAAATTACACCAACAGCCCGCCAGGAATGGGGAAGCAGCGATACGATATTCTTCAATGTCACCGTTAAATACGCCTGAAAAGCATGGTTTATTAACAGCCATTGATTTGGATAATGGTGAAATAGTCTGGCAGGTTAAAACTGAAAATCCATTGATTGGTGGCGTATTGAGTACAGCCAGTGGGCTGGTATTCACAGGAGAGGGGCGTGGCGAATTAATGGCCTTTGACGCTGATTCGGGAGAAAAACGCTGGAGTGGTAAAACCGAGGCGGGAGTGAATGCTCCACCTATCACCTACAGTATTAATGGTAAACAACATATTGCCGTAGCTGTCGGTGGCAATAGACTGTTTGGCTTTAAAACCGGGCAGAAAATCAAGGTCTGGCGCTTGCCTTAAGCTGAGCATGGCGTTATCAATTAACTTTGCTGAATTACTTGACCTGTCTGTTTCAGCCAGTGGCTGCCCAATCTTTCATGCCGCCTGCTGTGACTGAAATGGTGAGAAGCTCCGTTTGTGCTATCCATCATGTCTCTTTAGGGGCTGTTGAGCTGTAGTGGGTTAAATATTGAGCAGCATGGTGACTCAGTATAATATGCTTTACCACAAACAACGTTTACGTTTAACAACTCTGCAAAGACTCATATTAACCGACGAACGCTGGCAAACGCTATCCAGACTGATGTATCAAAACGTTCGTATCTACAACAAAGCTGAACATCAAATGACACTTGAAGGCTTTTTTGTATCGAATTCGAACCGGTTGCTCAGGCTTTCAATCACCGCATTAGGAATAGGGCTTTGTTGCTGAAAGATTATTTTTCACTCGACCGTGTCTACTTAACTTAGGTGGGAAATGTCAGGGGTAATGATGCGAATATTATGCCCGCGGTTATCCCATAATTGTCTTTCAAGGTTATCCATAAAATAGGGTCTTATTACTAAGCGCCAGTGTTGTTAAACCAATCCTTGTTCCAGCATGGCATCCGCAACTTTACGAAATCCAGCTATATTGGCACCTAGCATTAGATTAGACGGTTGATGAAATTCAATCGCTGTCTCTGCGCAACGTTGATAAATATCTTTCATAACCGTTTGCAAGCGTTGATCGACTTCAGCAAAAGACCATTGGATCATACCGGCGTTTTGGGCCATTTCCAGTTGACTTGTAGCCACGCCACCGGCATTAGCCGCTTTGGAAGGAGCATAATGAATTCCAGCCGCGAGAATCAGTGCTTGTGCTTCAGCTGTGCAAGGCATATTGGCACCTTCTACAATACAGGTAATACCATTCTGGCACAGAGCCTTCGCATCCGCTTCTGAGAGTTCATTTTGTGTTGCACACGGGAAAGCCGCCTCAGCTTTAATGCGCCAGACGGCATGGCCATCGTTTGGATAATTTTTGCGCGGTATAAACTCAGCATCGGGATGCGAATCCAGATACTCAATTAAGGAGCCACGTCGCTCTTCTTTCAATTCTCTAAGCAGAATTAAATCAATACCTTTGGCGTGATGAATCGTACCCGTACTATCAGAGCATGTTATTGGCAAAGCTCCACATTGATACAATTTTTCAATAGTATGAATAGCCACATTGCCCGCACCTGAAACCAGACATTTTTTGCTATCAAGGCAGTCATCATTTGCTTGCAGCATATTCTCGGTAAAGTAGACAAGACCGTATCCTGTCGCCTCAGGCCGAACCAGCGAGCCCCCCCAATTAAGTGCTTTTCCGGTCAGGACACCTTCAAAATGGCGATTCAAGCGTTTGTATTGACCAAAAAGGTAACCAATCTCACGCTGACTTACTCCAATATCTCCTGCCGGTACGTCAATAGTTGCACCAATATGTCGGTATAACTCAGTCATAAACGCCTGGCAGAAACGCATTACTTCATTATCAGAACGGTTTTTGGGATCAAAGTCTGAGCCACCCTTACCGCCACCAAGCGATAAGCCGGTTAATGCATTTTTAAAAATCTGTTCAAATCCGAGAAATTTGATTGTGCTGGCATTGACGGAAGGATGAAAACGAATACCACCTTTATAGGGTCCCAGGGTTGAGCTGAACTGAACACGGTATCCCTTGTTGACCTGCACCTTACCTTCATCATCCTGCCAGACAACTCTGAACATGATCTGTCGTTCCGGTTCAACAATGCGCTCTACAATATTCTGTTGCAGATAGTGCGGATTTTTATCGAGCAGTGGATAGATGGATTGCAGAATTTCTTCAGTTGCTTGATAAAATTCAGGTTGGCATGGGCTGCTGCGTTGCAGATTTCTCAGGGTTGTCTCAATATAAGACATTTAAACCTCTTTGTTTATTATTCAATTGACACTCGTATATACAATCTAACAGAAGCCAATCAATTTCTCAGAGATAACAAGCTATTTTATTAGCGTTATCGTCAAATTTTGTTGGATGAATCGAACACTATGATGTTGTAAGTGATATAGCGGTATCTAGTTTTTTAAAGTCATTATGAATGCTAGTTTGATTTGAGGCTGAAATTGTATCACTTGCAACCACGTACGGTGCCGCACCCCCAGCATTATTCCATCATATGTCAACACGCGGGTCTATGTGTCCTACATGAACCTGTGGTCGGTTTGATCTTTCATCGTCGTTGCTGTTGTGACTGAAAAGCCCAAATCAAGACTCGATTAGAGCCGTTTGTGAGAGACATCCATGTAGCTCACTATTGTTTAAACAAAAAGAGCCTTGTAAGATTCTTTACATCAATTCCCGCCCTCAAGGACGTTATAGTAGTTTATGAAGATAAACAAACCGGTTACGCAAATTGAAGAAGCATACAAAAGCGATGCAAACATATTTACCATCACAAATAGCAAGGGAATTATTACTTATGTCAATCAGGACTTTGTTGATATAAGTGGGTTTGCTGAAAATGAGCTTGTAGGTAAAAACCATAATGTAGTAAGGCATCCAGATATGCCTCCTGCAGCATTTTCCACTTTGTGGGAGGAAGTTAAATCTGATAAATCCTGGATGGGCATAGTTAAAAATCGTTGCAAAAACGGCAACCACTACTGGGTTGATGCTTATGTGACACCGAGAACCAAAGATGATGGAACACGAGAATATCAATCAATAAGAAGAAAGCCCAAAAGAGAATATGTTGATCGTGCTGCAGCACTTTATGAAAAGTTGGGTAAAGGAAAAAAAGCGGTTGAACTGAACAGCTCTCTCTCAATAATCTTCAAAATAGCTGGGTTATCAGCACTCATGATGATTATTCAACTGGTGGCAAGTTTAGCCCTTCATAACTGGTTATCCGTTATGATTATCTCGCTGTTGTGTATCAGTGTTGTATTGGGAGGGATTTACATCCTGCTAAATCCTTTGAAAGAACTTGTTATTGATGCAAGACGGATTATAAAGGATCCAGTTGCGAGGTATGTCTATAGCGGGCGACGAGATGAGCTTGGTGATATTGCATTGGCAATGAAATTTTTAGAATCTGAAACGGCAGGGCTAATAGGGCGTGTTGCGGATAGTGCTGCAACAATGGAGTCTAATACTTTTATATTGGGCGGTGCAATTAAAGCTTCAAAGGTGTATGCCGAGCAACAGTTTAATGAAACTGAACAAATTGCAGCTGCAATAAATGAAATGTCGGCGAGCATTCTGGAAGTTTCCCGAAATGCTCAAAACAGTACATTAATTGCCAATAATGGGGTTGAAGAGGTAGAGAAGGGCAAGAAGCTTGTACAGGTCAGTGTCGATTTGATGCAGGTATTACAAGGTGATGTTGAGCAGGCATCAGAAACGATCAAAGCCCTTGAAAAAAGTAGTAACGATATCGCTATCGTGCTGGATGTAATCAACGAAATTTCTGAACAAACCAACTTACTGGCTTTAAACGCTGCAATTGAAGCAGCCAGAGCGGGTGATGCAGGACGTGGGTTTGCTGTGGTTGCTGATGAGGTTAGGTCCCTTGCCAGTAGAACCCGTACTTCTACTGAAGAGATTCGTGTAATGGTGGAGAAACTGCAAAATAATTCTGCTACAGCTGTTCAGGCGATGAGTGATGGTTTGAAGCAGGCGGATGCTTGTGTTGGTCATAATCAGAACACAGTCAGCTCCTTTGCAAATATTCTTGATGTCATCCAGAAAATCAACGAAATGACCACACAAATTGCTTCTGCAGTTGAGCAGCAGAGTGCAGTGGCTGAAGAAATAAGTAAGAGTATTCATAATATAAGAGACTCTTCAGGAAATAATGTTAGGGAAGCAGATAATACTGTTTCCATCAGCTCTCACATGATGGCCTTAACAACAAATTTTGAATCCTTGGCTGCTCAATTCTGGGCAAAACAAACTAATTCATAATTAACCTCAGATCTGCATAAGCGCTCCTTTCTTATGCGCAGCTCAGGTTAAGTTAGCAGGCAGTCAGCCTGAGAGGATGGCAAAGGTTCTGCTTAGACGTTTGGCCCAGCGAGGCGAGATTAAGCCTGTTGCTGACTAATCAGCCCAGATCGTTCATGTGGCCGAAGATCGCAATTCATGTGGGCGGCCTACAATCATTTAACACCACGACCCATAAAAAAAGCCCCAGAACTTAAAAGTGCTGAGGCCTTGATTTTTATGGAGCCGGAGATAGGACTTGAACCTACGACCCACTGATTACAAATCAGTTGCTCTACCAACTGAGCTACACCGGCAACAAGAGGCGCATTATACAAACAGTGTAGGGGTCATGCAAGCATGAATCACCTGTTAAAAGATAATGCCGAATCGGTTATTTACTTTCAATGTCGCGAGGTAAATAGTCGATTTCAAAAAATGGGGTGAGTGATGGGGCTCGAACCCACGACAACCGGAATCACAATCCGGGACTCTACCAACTGAGCTACACTCACCACAGAAATCTATTCAGAAAACCACTCGAAATTAGCTGGGTGACCTTCAGGAAGTCGACAATTGTACTGCCTTTATTTTTCTGGTCAAGGGAAATTCAGCTTTAGGCCAGTTCCAGGTCGATTTTCTTTTCATCCAGATCGACTCGTACCACTTTAACTTTAATGGAATCACCCAAACGATAGGATTTGCGTGATCTTTCACCCATTAAGCGATGGCCGCTGGCATCAAACTGATAGTAATCATTTTTCAGTGCAGTGACATGAACCAGACCTTCAATGTAGATATCACTCAGTTCCACGAATAAACCAAAACCAGTCACACCACTGATAACACCTTCATGAACTTCACCAACACGATCACGCATATATTCACACTTGAGCCAGTCAGCAACATCCCGCGTTGCCTCATCAGCTCTACGGCTGGCCATTGAACAATGTTCGCCGAGTTGCACCATGGCTTCTTCCGAATAATGCCAGGTAGCCTTTTTCTGTTTAGTAATAGCATGCTTGATCGCACGATGAACTAATAAATCCGGATAGCGGCGAATCGGTGACGTGAAATGGGCATAAGCTTCGAGGCCAAGACCAAAATGACCCAGATTATCAGGAGAATAAACAGCTTGTTTCATACTGCGTAACATAACTGTCTGTAACAAATGACCATCAGGGCGTTTGCTGACCGTTTTCAATAAAGAGGCATAATGGCCGGGTTCGGGCTCATCTCCACCCCCTAAAAACAAGCCTAACTCGCCTAAAAATTCACGTAAGGCTGATAGTTTTTCAACCGATGGCACTTCATGAACCCGGTATAAAACCGGCAGTTTGCTGGCAAGCAGATATTTTGCTGCTGCGACGTTGGCGGCAATCATGAATTCTTCAATTAATCGATGCGCATCATTACGTTGACGTGGTTCGATTGATGAAATTTTCCGATTTTCATCAAACATAAATTGCGTTTCAGTCATTTCAAAATCAATTGCACCACGTTTTTCGCGAGCTTTGAGCATGACATGAAACAATTCATACATGGTTTCCAGTCCTGGAAGGACATGGGCGTATTGATTGCGTAATTCGCTATCATTTTCTTGTAGAATGCTGGCAACTTGCTCGTAAATCAGCCGTGCCTTGGAGTTCATTACTGCTTGATGAAATTTATAGGATTCAATTTCGCCGTCCTGATTGATGATCATTTCGCAGGCCATGCATAAACGATCAACCTCTGGATTTAATGAACATAAACCATTGGATAATGCTTCAGGCAACATTGGAATGACCTGACTTGGAAAGTACACAGATGTGCCGCGTTCCTGGGCATCTTTATCAAGATTATCTTCAGGTTTTACGTAATAGGAAACGTCAGCAATAGCTACCCATAAACGCCAATTACCTGAGTCCAGTTTTTCAGCATAAACCGCATCGTCAAAGTCACGCGCATCTGAACCATCTATTGTGACCAGCGGCAACTCGCGTAAGTCCAGGCGATCATGAATAGCATCCTGAGGAATGGTTTCACCGAAACTTTCAGCCTGAGCCAGTGCTTTTGGAGACCAGACATGCGGTAGTTCAAAACTGCGAAGTGCAATATCGATTTCCATACCCGGCGCCATATGATCGCCTAATACATTAACGATTTTGCCTAAAGGTGAGCGATGCTTATTTGGATGTTCAGTAATTTCCGCTTCGACGATTTGGCCGTCTTTGGCATCCATTAAGTCGGGAACAGGAATCATAATATCCTGACTGATGCGGCGATTATGCGGGATTAAATAATAGAGGCCGGCATCTTCCTGCAAGCGACCGACCACAGTCTGATTGGCACGCTTAACTATTTCAACAATCGCGCCTTCTCTTCGACCACGACGGTCGGTGCCGCTGATGCGGGCTAATGCACGATCACCATGCAAAACCACCCGCATTTCACGTTCGCTGAGAAATAAATCCTCACCGCCTTCGTCAGGTATTAAGAAGCCAAAGCCATCGGGATGCCCCATCACACGGCCACTGACCAGATTCATTTTAGAGACAATGCCGTAAGCATTTTTGCGATTGCGCAGGATCTGTCCGTCGCGCTCCATGGCGCGCAAACGGCGACGAAGTGCCTCGGTTTGTTCTTCCCCTTTGATGTCCAGAAGTTTGGAAAGATTTTTCCGGGAAACAGGGGCTTTGTGTTGTTTGAGGAGCTCGAGAATAAATTCACGGCTAGGGATGGGATTATCGTATTTCTCGGCTTCACGACCCTCAAAAGGGTCAGTTATGTTTTGTTCAGTCATTGACAGTTTTTATCTCGATCTATATGATGCGCGTCTTCTTGCCCAGGTGGCGGAATTGGTAGACGCGCTAGCTTCAGGTGCTAGTGTACGTATGTACGTGGGAGTTCGAGTCTCCCCCTGGGCACCATTCCGAATTTTTCTCTATTGTCACCAGACCATTTTAACTGCTATTGGTCCTTTCAGGTGAATCTTTCTCGTTCCACATTTCCACATTCTGATTATTAATGCTATTGAACCTGTTTTAAGGTTACGATATTGTGCAACTTAACATACCGTGTCAGGTACATTCGTAGTGTGCCCAACGGAAAATCAGCCTTTGCACAGTGAGAATGGACATGGCAACTTTTATTGACTCGATTGATGAGCGTACCAAACTAGCAGGCACAAATCACCTTGAAGTGTTGCTATTCAGTCTTGGCACCAATGATGATACCGGACGAAATGAATTGTTCGGCATAAATGTGTTTAAAGTTCGTGAAGTGCTTAATGTCCCTGAAATCACCGGCGCCCCTGAAATGCCTGATGGCATTGAAGGTTTTGTAAGCCTGCGTGGCGATATGGTGCCTATAATTAATTTGCAAAAATTTTGTAAATTAAAATCTCACGAAACCCCAAAAATCCTGATGATCACCGAGTATAACACCCATGTACAGGGCTTTCTGGTGACTTCAGTTGATACTATCCAACGTTTAAGCTGGCAGCAGGTTAAAGAACCGCCTCCGTTGATTTCCAAACGACTGGGTGGGCTGGTCACCGCGGTAGCTGAATTACAGGATAAACGTCTGGTCATGATCATGGACGTGGAAAAAGTACTGGCCGATACCGGTGACTTTTATGATGAAACTGCGTTTGAAGGCATTGAAAAAATTGAAAATGGCAAGAAATACAAAGTGTTATATGCCGATGATTCAAATGTTGCTCGTAAACAGATTACTCAGACATTAGATAAGTTGGGTGTTGGCCATGTTGGCGTAGTGAACGGTGCACTGGCATGGAAAATGCTCGATAAACTGGCGACCCAATGTGAACAGGAAAACCGGAACATTACAACGGAAATTCAAGTGGTGTTAACCGATGTGGAAATGCCGGAGATGGACGGCTATGTACTGACACAAAAAATCAAAGCGGATCCTCGCCTGGCGCATTTACCGGTCATTATGCATTCTTCCCTGACAGCCGTTGCCAATCAGGCAATGGGCCGGGGAGTAGGATCAGATGCCTATGTATCAAAATTTCAACCACGTGAATTGGCTGCAACCATTCGTGGTTTTATTGAAAGTACTCATTAGTGTTTTATACCATTTTAATATGAAGGCTGTTCAAACAGCGTAAATGAGTCTTTTCGATTATCCGAACTGTTGAAGGCAACAAATAATGCAACATCGTCATAGCAGTATACGAATTGTCGACAATCTTGCCGAAATTACCCGACATCACGATCGGCAGGTCTTGGAAAAAAGTCTGCTCAAAACGCTGAATGAATTGTTTCCGGCACAATCGCTACGTTTATTTAGAATCAGACGCCATGATCTGATGCACGATATCAGCCTGCTGGCTTTTTGTGTGAATGATGTCATTTCATCTTCTGAACAGCATCCCAAACTAAATCAGGAAATGGCGGATGAGCTCACAGCTGCAATGACTGAAGCGATTGATAAGGAAGATATTGTTTCTTATCGGCCTGCTGAAGATAATGGCTGGAATGTGATTTATCCGGCGTATGATTCACATGGTGAAATATTCGCCAGCCTGGTCCACCATTGCCAGGAATTACCGTCTAGCATTGACCAACGACTGGTTCATGGAATTCTCAGGGTATATGCCAATTATCTGGCGCTGATTGATAAATCTCAACGTGACAAATTAACCGGTTTATATAATCGGGAAACGCTGGATGAACAGATAACCAAGATTCTGGTCAATCAGAGCAGTGAACTCAACAAACTGATGGCTTCACCCAATGACTCGCGACGCCGTCGCTATGCTATTAAGCATTGGTTGGGCGTTGTGGATATTGATAAGTTTAAAACCATCAATGATACCTACGGCCATTTATATGGTGATGAAGTGATCATTCTGGTCGCCAGGCTGATGACTTCTGGTGTTATCCGCGATGATGATCTGATTTATCGTTTTGGTGGCGAGGAGTTTGTGGTGTTACTCAAAGCTGCAAATGAAACGGATGCGATGCAGGCTTTTGAAAGAATACGCAGGGTAGTGGCGGAGCATAACTTTCCTCAGCTTGGTCAGGTCACCGTCAGTATTGGTTTTGTGGAAGTTTCGGCACAATTATCGCCAACTGATGTTATTGGACAGGCAGATGAGGCGCTGTATAGCGCCAAAAACGCAGGTCGAAATCAAGTACAAAATTACCATACCCTCGTGGCCGAAGGTAAAATTAGCGAGCCGAAGAAAATAGCGAGCTCCGACGTTGAATTATTTTGAAAAAATCCCAGGAAAAATATGAGCTTCCGAAATCTATTATTGGCTGACAAAATTATTATTGAACTGGATAAAGCATTAACTACTCTGGCTGGTACCCCACCATCGAGTGGCAGAGATAACCCGGCAAGAGATATAGAAGAAACAACCCTTACCGATAATGAACGTCGGCAATCAGTTGCGTTGATGCGGGTGAATCATGCGGGTGAAGTATCTGCCCAGGCCTTGTATCAGGGACAGGCATTAACAGCGGAACTGACCAATGTCCGAGAATCAATGCGTCAGGCAGCCGCTGAAGAAAACGACCATTTATTATGGTGCGAAAAACGTATTGATGAACTGGAGGGCCGTACCAGCCTGTTAAATCCATTGTGGTATGTCGGTTCTTTCGTGATTGGTGCTGTAGCAGGAAAAATTGGTGATAAATGGAGTCTGGGGTTTGTTGCCGAAACTGAAAAACAGGTTATAGAACATCTGGATGAACATCTCCACAAGATGAGTGATGCAGATCTGCGCAGTCGTTCAATTCTGGCGCAAATGCGTGAAGATGAAAGTCATCATCAGCAAACTGCTTTAGCGGCCGGTGGCGCTCAATTGCCCTGGCTGGTGCAGAAAATCATGCAGCCAATGTCGAAAGTGATGACCCGAAGCAGTTACTGGCTGTAAGCTGACTTCAATAGATTGTCGTAAACTTCAATGAAATGTTGAAACGTTCCGCTTGTTCTTCGGAAGGTTCAACTCTGACCACTTCAGCCTGAGCAACAAAGTCAGCCAGCTCCGGATTATGACTTTTAATACTGATATCCAGTATTTCCCCCTCGCTAAGCATTTCATCCGCTATCAAACTCAAACCGCTGGCGCTTAAATCGATTCCTTCTGCCTGAAAACTTTCTGTGGAATCCGGACGCTTTATCTGTACCGGACCGTTGACGCGCATTCGGAAATAATTACGTTTTTCTTCAAAATCCTGACCTGCCATAATTTTTATCCCTTATAGATGCAGTTGCCTATCAGATGTCCCTAGCCTAAGCTAAGTTCTGTTCATTCGTCCAGAGATATCCATGTCTGTAACTCAACTAAACGCGTCACAACTTTATCACGGCTGCAATCCGGCTGATCTGCCCTTCAAAACAACCGCTACAGTGGAGCCTTTAACAGGCTTGATTGGCCAGGACAGAGCCCGCGAAGCAATTGAATTTGCAGCAAATATTCAAGCAGATGGTTATAACCTGTATGTGATGGGGGAGGCCGGAATGGGTAAAAAGTCGCTGGTCAGCGAATATCTCACCAAACATAGTGCAAATCGGCCTGATGCCGAAGATTGGGCTTATTTACATAATTTTGATTTACCTCAGCAGCCTAAATCATTGTCATTACCCGCTGGTGATGGTGCGCAGTTAAAACTGGATATCGAGCGGGTTATCAAAGCGCTACAGCAACAATTACCTCACGCTTTTGATGACGAATATTATCGGGGAAGACTGCGGGCAATTGAAGAATCCAGTCGCCAGCACCGGGTACGCCTGTTTGGTGCGCTGCAGACTGAAGCAGATAAACAGGGTGTGGTACTGCTCAGAATGGAAGATGGCAGCTACGCCTTTGCCGCTCAGCATGAAGGTGAGCCTTTATCTGGCGAAGATTTTGAAGATCTGCCCTATGCCAAGAAAATGGAAACAGAAGAGGCTATCGCGAAATTGCAGGTGTCCATGCAGGATACCCTGATTGAAATTCATGAATGGGAACATGACACGGTTAATAAGATTACCGCGCTGAATGATCAGGTTGCGTTAGAGGTTATTACCCGGCAAATCGATTTTTTACGCCATGCTTATCCAAAATCCGAAGCGTTACAGAATTATTTTGATGACATGCAATTTGATATTCAGCGGAATATCGAGATGTTCCTCAAAAATGAAGAGCGGCAGGAGGATGTCAATGTTGATAACTGCCTGAAGCGCTATCAGATTAACCTGATTGTGGATAATGCCGATTTGCATGGAGCACCGGTGGTGTACCTCAATCAGCCAAATCATCAGAATTTATTGGGCTGTGTTGAAAACATGGCGATGATGGGCGCACTGGTGACTGACTTTACGTTGATTAAGGCGGGGGCATTACATCGTGCCAATGGCGGCTTTTTAATTGTTGATGCCGAAAAACTTCTGGAGCAGCCTTTTGCCTGGGAAGGGTTGAAGGCCGCGTTAAAAGCTTCCGAAATTCCACTGGAAAACCTTGAACGAACTTATAGCCTGGTGGCAACAGTTTCACTTGAACCTGAACCCATCCCGCTTTCAGCCAAAGTCATTCTACTGGGGAACCGGGATCTTTATTATCAGCTTTATGAATTGGATCCCGAGTTTGCCGGATTATTTAAAGTGCTGGCTGATTTGGAAGATGAATTACCGCGTACAGCTGAAACACATATGCAAATGGCAAAATTGATTGCTTCGACTGCAATGAATGAGCATTTGCCCGCTTTGCAACAGGGTGCAGTGGCATTAATGATCGAATATGCCGCGAGATCAATTAATGATGGTCAACAGATGTCGCTGCATATTGCCGATATGACTGACCTGTTGCGTGAAGCCGCCTATTGGACTCGCAAATACCAACAGGCTGAAATTACCGCTGATGCGGTGAATCACGCCTGGCAGCAGCGTCTTAGACGGGTGGGTCGCGTTCGTTCAGTGGTGTATCAGCAAATCCAGCGGCAGATTATTCAACTGGATGTGAATGGCAAGCGTATCGGTCAGGTCAATGGCTTATCGGTATTGAGCATCGGCAGTTTTCATTTTGGCGAACCTACCCGCATCACTGCGAGTTGTCGATATGGTGATGATGCGATTATAGATATTGAAAGGGAAGTGGAGCTGGGGGGCAACCTGCATGCAAAAGGCGTGATGATTCTGGCTGCTTATCTGGGTTCTTTTTATGCGGCAGATAAACCGCTATCAATGGCTGCCAGTATTGTATTTGAACAGAATTACGGTGAGATCGATGGCGATAGTGCAACGGTCGCTGAACTGTGTGCTTTATTATCTTCAATTGCCAGAATTCCACTTAAACAGTCTATCGCGATTACCGGGTCAATGAACCAGTTCGGGCAGGTTCAGGCTATCGGTGGCGTTAATGAAAAGATTGAGGGCTTTTATGATGTCTGTTGTCTGGTGGGAATGACCGGCACACAAGGTGTGATTATTCCCCGCAGTAACATGCAGCATTTGATGCTAAAACCCGAAGTCAGACAATCCGTTGAGAATGGTCTGTTTCATATTTATGTTGTTGATGACATCAGCGATGCTATCAACGTGCTGAGTGAATATGAGGCTGGCACGGCAGACGAACATGGCAATTATCGTGAAAACAGTTTTAATGGCGCTGTCGCGGCAAGACTGGCCAATTGGGCGGAACTGCACAAGCATGATAAGGACAGCAGCCATGAAGCAAATGATTAGGCTATAGTTACGGTCAGGCCAGCCGTTAACCTCTACAGGCAAACACGCAAAAATTGTATAGGTATGTCAGCTATGAAAAATCAATTTTTTCTCAAGTCATTAGGTTTGATGTTTGGATTTATGGTGTTACCAGTACAGGCGTTAACACCTGTCCCCGTACCAACTGAGCCAATTTATTATGAACCGCCGGTAGTGGAAATTACTGATGAAATCCGTAAGCATAGCTGCGTTGAAATTGATGGTGCGATCAATCAGCTTCATCCATATCGTTACAGTTACAAGCCCGGCTTTTATGATGATGGCAGTAATAAACTGGCCGCGACATTAATTGCTTTTGATACGATTCCGGTTGTGGAAGGATGGCTTGGGTTGGCTTATCTGGGATATTCGTCTCTAATAGATGAAAAAGAAGCCAGACGCACTCAGCTGATTGAACAGAAAATATCGATGTTGCAACGGGTAAAGGCAGAAAAACATTGCTTTGAATAAATACGTATTCTGGATGTCTCATTGTTTCGGTTTTACTTGTGGAAGGATTCACTTCTGGGGTAGTATCGAATTGTAAAACTACCCAGAGAGGTAAACACAATGAGTAGCACAATAGATATTAAAACAAAGTGGTACGAGAGCAATCACGTAACGACAGAGAGTATTAAAGCTAAATTGCAATCCGCAAACGCAGTGAGAGATAAAATGAAAAAACTGCCTTGGTACAAAGCGGCACAGAATCCAGTTAAACATTCTGATCGGCCGTGGTATGAAGCCAATATGGTGAAGCATCTTGATACCAAGAAAAAGTGGTATGAAGCGAATCTCCGCAGTGCTGTTGCTGCAGTGCGGGCAAACCGTCATTGGTATGAAGCAAATCTGGATAATACGCCCACCGAAACTCATTGGTATGAATTTGCCGAATCACAATACAGTGATCTCAAAAAACGCTGGCAACAGGCTAATCTGGCAAAATTCCGTGAGCAGCATAGCAAATGGTACGAAGCCAATTTGGATCAAACGCCAACGGATAAACACTGGTATGAGTTCAGTGATGAACAAACAGCAAGTGATAAAAAGTGGTACGAAGCCAATTTGCAAGCCGCCCGTGAAAGCCATCAAAAATGGTATGAAGCGAATCTGCATCCCGATCCACATGCGGATATCAAAAAGAAATGGTATGAGGCTAATATCAGTCTGGCACGTACTCAACAAATCAAACGCGATTGGTTTGCCTACAATACCCATGTTGCTCGGGAAAACTCCAAATGGTATGAGGCTAATCAGCGTCCAGCCCAACAGCGTGATACGCATTGGTATGAAGCCAATATGGTGAAGCATCTTGATACCAAGAAGAAATGGTATGAAGCCAATTTGCGTTCAGCAATAGAAATGGTTAGAGCAAACCGCCACTGGTATGAGGCGAATCTTGACAAGACGCCAACGGATAAACACTGGTATGAGTTCAAAGAAGCGGGAGATACTGACTGGAAAAAACGCTTTCAAGAAGCTAATCTGGCAAAATTTCGTGAACAGCATAGCAAGTGGTATGAAGCCAATCTGGATCAGACACCAACGGATAAACATTGGTATGAATTCAGTGATGAGCAGACTGCCAGTGATAAAAAATGGTATGAAGCCAATTTGCAGGCCGCTCGTGAAAGCCATCAAAAATGGTATGAAGCGAATCTGCATCCCGATCCACATGCGGATATCAAAAAGAAATGGTATGAGGCTAATATCAGTCTGGCACGTACTCAAAAAATTAAACGTGATTGGTTTGAAAACAATATGCGTTTAGCGCGTGAAGCACAGAAAAACAAAGATAAATAACACGTCTTAAATGTCATTATTAAAACAGCTGGTTTAACCGACCAGCTGTTTTTTTTTGGGAGAATCATACAGGATGAAAATCACCTGCTTTACCGTTGGTGCATTTCAGGTGAATACCTATTTAATTGAGGATGAAACGACTGGTGATGCAGCTATTATTGATACCGGCGAAACAGATGAATTAGTGCAAAAGTTACTGTCAATCAATCCTCGACCCCGCATCCAGAAGATATTGTTAACACATGGCCATCTGGACCATGCAGGAGGCTTGGTTGCCTTACAATCGCAATTTGATGTGCCTACCTACTTACCGCGAAAAGAGCTTCCATTATTTGAGACTTTGCCGGTTCAGGGGGATTGGTTTGGTCAGCCATCATTTAATCGACCATGTGGACGAATTGATCATTTTGTCGACGATGGTGATGACATTCACTTGGGGGATACCAAACTGAGGTTTATATCGACCCCGGGACATACTCCAGGGCAGGGTTGTTATTATGACGAGCAGGATATTTTTGTCGGTGACACATTGTTTTTTGGTAGTGTTGGACGCACTGATCTACCAATGGGGAATCCGGCTATAATGCAGCAAAGTTTACAACGGTTAATGCAATTGCCCGGGCATTTACGCATGCATAGTGGTCATGGTCCGGTCACAACGCTTGCCTATGAAAAACAATATAATCCTTTTTTAACGTTTTTGAGACATGCATAAATAATGGCTAATACAGATAGATTAATTGAAGGTTTTCAGCGTTTTAAAAAACATTATTTTGGTCAGGACACGCGTCTTTATGCCAGTATGAAAACGGGACAACCCGCAAAAACCTTAATGGTTGGTTGCTCTGACTCTCGTGTTGACCCGGCCATTTTGACAGATTGTGATCCAGGCGATTTGTTTACCGTCAGGAATGTCGCCAATCTGGTTCCTCCTTGTGAACATGATGGGTTGCATCATGGCACCAGTTCAGCACTTGAGTTTGCAGTGGATAATCTGCAGGTTGAGAATATTATCGTAATGGGGCACGCGAATTGTGGTGGTATCCGTGCTTTATGGCAAGATGAAGCTCAACAGAGCTCTAAATTCATCCATCAGTGGGTTTCAATAGCTCAACCGGCAAAGGACTGGGTTAAAAGTCAAAATATGAAGGACGATGAAGCCAGTCAGTTAAAGGCCTGTGAGCAGCGTGCAGTGCTTGTGTCCCTGGAAAACCTGATGAGTTTTGAATGCGTTCGTGAGCGTGTTGAAGAGGGTCGTTTGACCTTACACGGCTGGTATTTTGATTTGGCTGCTGGAGAGTTATTTTGCTTTAATTCCCAAACCGGCTTGTTTGAACCGGTTTAGAATTTGCGTTTGAAGAACCTATTGGATATCTGGGAGTTGGCCCGCAGGCTGATTTCCCATTGAATCATCTGAGTTTTCCGGCAGTGCTTCTTTCTGCTTTTCCTCAGCTGCATCAGTTTCGTTATCATCTTCGATAATTTCTGCTTCATCTTCGCCCAGACCAAACATATTAAATATGCTGTTGAAGAGACCTGTTTTCTTCTCGTTTAGGGGGACAACTACATTTGTATCAGTCCGCTGTTCTTCAGTTAATTGAATGTTTTCAACAATCTGGGTATTGCCATCAATATAATCAAGAGTTTCTGCATCATCAAAATATAAAGTGATTCTACGCTGTTCACGAGTACCATTTCCTGGATGAAAACTGTATAGATAATCCCAGCGGTTAGGGTGGAAAACATCAATTAACATCGGTGTTCCCATCACAAAAGAAACCTGACTTTTTGTCATACCTCGTTCGAGCTTGCTGAGCATTTCCTGAGTAACCTGGTTGCCTTGCTGAATATCAATTCGATAAACACCAGGGATTTTATCTTTGCTACAGGCGCTGAGAGTGAGAATAACCAAGGAAAGGCTATAAATAAGCAGGCTTTTCATTTAGTATTTGTTTCTGTGTTGATGACCAAAGTGCGATGATACGCTATTCGTAACTATTCTACGAGGCAACAATAATAATGGAAAGACAAGATTTAAGAAAAGCGGGATTGAAAATTACTCTGCCACGATTGAAGGTGCTGGAGATTCTTGAACGTTCAAAACAACGCCATTTAAGTGCAGAAGATGTCTATAAGGCGTTGCTGGAAATGGGAGAGGAAATTGGCCTTGCAACCGTCTATAGGGTGCTTACTCAATTTGAAGGTGCGGGATTGGTTTCGCGGCTGAATATTGATGGCGGACATGCAGTTTTTGAATTGGAAGATGGTGAACATCATGATCATCTGTTTTGCGTAAAATGTAATCGCATTATTGAGTTCTATGATGAAGTGATTGAAGAGCGGCAAAGAGAGATTGCCAAGGCAAATGGGTTTGAAATGACCGACCACAGCTTGTACATTTATGGCATTTGCAATCGTGAAGACTGCAAAAAATAATATAAATTAGCTTTGTCCCTGATCCAGCATCTCTTCAGCATGTGAACGAGTTTTCTGGGTCAGGTTCATTCCCCCCAACATTCGAGCAATTTCTTCAACTCTTTGTGCGCGATCAAGTTCGCTGATTTCTGTATGTGTTTTATCTTTACCCAGAATTTTTGTGACCTGTAGTTGCTGATGGGCTTGTGCAGCAACTTGAGGTAAATGTGTAATACAAATCACCTGCTGGGTAGTTGCCAGTAGTTTGAGATGTTGGCCAACAATTTCAGCAACACCGCCACCTATTCCCACATCAACTTCATCAAATATTAACGTAGGAACGCTACGTTTTCCTGCCGTGACTACCTGAATGGCCAGGCTTATTCGCGCCAATTCACCTCCCGATGCAATTTTGCCTAATTCTCCTGCCGGCTGGCCGGGATTGGTACTGACCTGTAGTTGAATATGCTCCGCACCATGTTCACTGAATTTGCCATCTTCAAGGGGGCTGATAACAAATTCTATGCGGCCAGCTGGAATGGCCAGTTGTTGTATGGACTGGGTGATGGTCTCTGCCAGAGGTTTGGCATGTTTTACTCTGTTTGCCCGAATCTGTGCCGATAAATCCAGGCATAACTTTTCTTGGGTTTTGATTTGCTGAGACAGGTCTGTCTGATTTTGCTGGGATATGGACAGGCTGTCCAATTCATTACACAAAGCCTGATAATGGGCAGGTAATGCCTCAATTTCAACATGATGTTTACGCGCTAGATCATGTAACACGGCTAACTGATCTTCAACAGCTTCCAGCCTCGCCGGATCCAGATCCGTACTGTCCAAATAATGACGTAGCGAAGTGGCCGTTTCATCAAGATTGATTGCCGCACTATTCAATGTCTCAATGATCTCGGTAAAGCGTGGTTCGTATTGTTGTAGCTTTTCCAGCTCGGTCAGCGCTGAACCAATCAGATCATAAGCCGCACCATGCTCTTGCTCAAATAAGTTATGTAGTGTCGATTCGCTGATATGGAGAAGTTGAGCGGCATGTGCAAGCTGTTGCTGTTCCTGCAGCAGTAGGTTGATACTGTCGTCTGTAAGCTCCAATGGTTCCAGCTCACTGACCTGGTAGTTCAATAACTCTTGACGTGCCAGTTGCTGTTCAGATTGTTGACGGATTGCAGCCAGTTGTTGCTGGTTCTTTTGCCACTCGGCATAGGCTTGTTTTAACGATTTAAGGAGTGCTTTATTGTTAGCGACAATATCCAGAAGCTCGCGCTGAGTCTCAGTGCGTAACAAGGATTGGTGTTCATGCTGACCATGAATATCAACACTTAATTCACTGATGTTGCGCAGTTGGGTTAATGGAACCTGTCGTGCGTTGATATATGCTTTGGAGCGACCGTCACGGCTGATTGTGCGGCGCAGGTGACATTGATCTTCGTCATCAAGTTCTTGTTCTTTGAGCCACTGTTGAAGTGGTATGTTGTTGCTGATATCAAAACTGGCCTCAATTTCAGCACGTTCACTTCCATGGCGTACCATATTTGAGTCGGCACGATCACCCAGTACGAGGCCTAACGCATCAACCAGAATGGACTTTCCGGCACCCGTTTCACCCGTTAGTGACGTCATGCCGGATTTAAAGGTTAAGGATAAATCTTCTACTACCGCCAGCTGGCGAACGGTTAACGCTATCAACATGTCAGTTTTCGGCCCCATTCCAGTTTGGCACGCAAAATTGAATAATGATCGTGATCTTCAAGGTGCAGTAAGTCACTTCGATTTGGATGACGGAGAATACGAATACTGTCGCCAGGTTCCAATAAATGACCTGGTCGGCCATCGCAGGTGACCATAGCTGTCGTAATATTTTTTTCACTCAAGGTAATATCAATAACACTACTGGCTGCTATCACTAAAGGACGGTTACTAAGGGTATGTGGACATACTGAAGCTAAAACTAATACATCCAAGTCCACATCCAGTATAGGACCTCCCGCTGACATTGCGTAAGCGGTTGATCCTGTTGGGGTTGCAATGACCAATCCATCAGCACGTTGGCTGTTTAAAAAACGTCCGTTAATATGCGTTTCAAACTCAATCATATGCAAGCTTTGATAAGAATGTATCACCACATCATTCATCGCGATACTGATAGGCTCCTCAGCACTATTCAAATGGGCTTCTATCAGAAAACGACGATCATGACGATATTGGCCGTCCAGAATCCTTGCTAACTGAGCTTGCAGATTATTCAATATCACATCAGCTAAAAATCCCAGTCGACCCACATTGACTCCGACGATTGGTAATTCAGTACCCGCTAGTGCCCGTGAAGCCGAGAGCATTGTTCCATCACCACCAATAGCAATGGTCAAATCACATTTTAAAGGGAAATCCGCGATTGAAATCACTTCTAAACCAGGGAGAAAACTCATGGGCTCGTTACTGAATATCTGTAAATTTCTGGAGTTTAAGAATTCACTGACTTGAATCAGGGCTGTTTCCAATACAGGATCATCTTTGCGGATAAACAAGCCGATACGTTTAAATGTGTTTTTCTTCATCGAATTTGCAATTGAGTTTTATCAAAAATGGTCTGTTGATGGTAATGGTTTTGTCATCAAATCCAAAGCAAAATTGACCGCCCAATAAAAACTCACTGAACGTTACTATCACAAACACCTATAGATGCTAGAATATGTTGATTTAATCCAATCTAATGAGGAAACACATGGCGACTGAACGTACTCTGTCAATTATCAAACCGGACGCGGTAGCAAAGAATGTTATTGGTGAGATTTACTCACGTTTCGAGAAAGCTGGTTTATCTATCGTAGCTGCGCGTATGGTGCATCTTTCACAGCAACAAGCCGAAGGCTTTTATGCGGAACATAAAGCACGTCCGTTTTTTGGCGATTTGGTGAGCTTTATGACTTCTGGTCCAGTAATGATTCAGGTTCTGGAAGGTGAAAATGCTGTAGTTACTCACCGCGATCTGATGGGCGCAACCAATCCTGCGGATGCTGCACCTGGTACCATTCGTGCTGACTTTGCGCAAAGTATTGATGAAAACGCTGTACATGGTTCAGATTCAGCTGAAAGTGCAGCACGTGAAATCGCGTATTTCTTTACTGAAGACCAATTGTGCGCACGCACACGCTAATTGTTAATTGATGACTGTCGCATTGACCAATTTACTTGGCCTGGATCTAAAGGGTCTGGAAGGGTTTTTCATCGAAATCGGTGAGAAACCCTTTCGTGCGCGTCAGCTTTTACAATGGATTCACCAATATCGTGTCACTGATTTTGACCAGATGAGTAATCTGAGCAAATCATTGCGCGAAAAATTGACCCAGATTGCCGAGATACGGGTACCGGAATTGTTACACGAGCACATATCCACTGATGGAACCCGTAAATGGATCATCAAAATGGATGGTGATAATTCTATTGAAACAGTATTTATTCCAGAAAATGGTCGTGGGACTTTATGTGTGTCGTCTCAGGTGGGATGTGCATTAACCTGTACTTTTTGCTCAACCGGTCAACAAGGCTTTAATCGCAACCTCAGTGCAGCAGAAATTATTGCTCAATTGTGGATTGCCAATGAAGCATTAGGCAAAGATCCAAAAGGTAATCGAATGGTGACCAATGTGGTGATGATGGGCATGGGAGAACCGCTGACTAATTACAATAATGTGATTTCAGCGATGAACCTTATGCGTGATGATCTGGCCTATGGTATTTCCTGGCGACGGTTAACGTTGAGCACTTCAGGTGTCGTGCCCATGATTGATCGTTTGAAAGAAGATTGTCATGTCAGTCTGGCCATATCATTACATGCTGCTAACGATAAATTACGCAGCGAGATTATTCCGTTAAACGATAAATACCCGATTGCCGAATTATTAGCGGCTTGCAAACGCTACGTGACGGGTGAGCAATTGCGTCGACACATCACAGTTGAATACGTGATGCTCGCAGGAATAAATGATTCGGAACAGGATGCACGGGATTTGATCCGGATTTTGAAAGGACTTCCGAACAAGATCAATCTCATCCCATTTAATCCCTTCCCGGGCACGGATTATCAGTGCTCTTCAAGGAATGTAATTATTCGTTTTAAAGAACAATTAATAGCGGCTGGTTTGGTGGCGACTGTACGAAAAACCCGTGGCGATGATATTGTTGCCGCCTGTGGGCAATTGGCAGGTGAAGTCCAGGATAAAACTCGTCGCACTAAAAGGTTCGCCGAACAGGAGGTTGTGTTCGTCCAATGAAATCATATTTAAAAATAGGTTTTCTGGCGGCATCAATTTTTGTGCTTAGCGCATGCGGGACTACTGGCCCCCGCGAGCATATAGCACCGGATCCCAAGGCTGCCGAACTGAATATGCAGCTGGGATTGAGTTATCTGCAGCGTGGTGATTATGAAATTGCTATGGAAAAGCTCAATAAAGCGTTAAAACAGAATCCAAATTTACCAAGTGCCCATAATACAATTGCTCTGCTTTATCAGCGCTTAGGGGAAAAAGAAAAAGCAGAGAATCATTTTAAAGAAGCGGTGAGCAGGGCTCCGGAATATTCAGAAGCACAAAATAACTACGGCGTGTTTCTGTGTCAGCAAGGCAAATATGAGGATGCTGAACAGCGCTTTTTAATAGCGGTGGAGAACCCGCTTTATCAAAGTGCTGCCATGGCTTATGAAAATGCAGCGTTATGTACCAGACAAATTCCGGATCTAGATCGAGCAGAAGCGTATTTCAGACGAGCGTTACAGATTAATCCTAATCTGAGCAAATCCTTGATGGGCATGGCAGATTTGAGCTATGAGCAAGGAGATTACATGCAGGCACGGGCTTATGTTCAGCGGTTTAGTAGCGTTTCTCCATGGACTCCGCAGGCTTTGTTAACCGCAATTAAAACGGAATCCAAACTGGGAAATCAAGATGCTGTATCCAGTTATAAGTTAATTATGCGTGCTCGATTTCCGGATTCTGATGAAATGCGTATAGTCAATGAAGGTATATAACATTTATGACTGAGAGTCATACAGAAGAACCGAGTGTCGTTTCATCATCTATGGATGTAGGTCAACGTCTGCGAGAGGCGCGGGAAGAAAAAAAAATCTCCATCATTGATGCCGCAGCACAATTGAGAGTGACCAGAGACACAATCGCTCATCTTGAGAAACAGAATTGGGATAAATTGCACGGACGAACTTATGCCCGTGGTTACTTTTTGAGTTATGTAAAGTTTTTAGGGTTACCCCAAGATGAAATGTTGGCGGACTTTAATATTGAATTCACAGATACTGATAAACGAAGTCCATCAGTAGCCCCCATTCAGCAACTGAAACCGGTGAAATCCGGGTTTCCGTGGTTGGCACTACTTTTACTGATTCTTGTTGCAGGGATGACCTGGTTTGTGTTCCAGCAATGGCAACTCACTCAGATTGAGCCGGTTGAAGAGTTGTCAGATCAGCCATTGATTGAACCATTGGACACACCGGAAACGGATAGTGAATTCAATCCTCTGCCACTTTCTGAGAGAAATAATGAGCCCACCAGCAATTCCGAGGAACTGGCCGTGCTATCAAATGAAAACGACGAAGCCATTTCAGCGATTGATCCTGTTGCCGATGAAGCCTCTTCTGTTAATACCACAGAGTCTTTGACAATGGAAGAAGTTGAGCCGGTTTCAGAAGCCAGTTCCGGAGAGAAGAGCTTACTCATTGATATCAATGCTGATTGTTGGGTTGAGGTTCAAGATGCGAGTCAACAGGTTTTGATTAGCCGTGTGGTCAAAGGTGGTAATACAGTTGAACTTACAGGAATGGCCCCTTTTCAGATTTCGTTGGGTCAGGCGAATGCCGCTTCTGTCAGATTTGATGGCGATATTATCGATGTTTCTGAATACACTCGCGGTAATGTGGCTCGATTTACCTTGGGAGAAGATTCGTAATGCAAACTGCTTCACCGATAAAACGTCGAAAATCCCGTCAAATTATGGTTGGTAATGTCCCAGTAGGCGGTGATGCGCCGATTGCCGTTCAAAGCATGACCAATACCGAAACAACAGATATTGCTGCTACCGTCGATCAGATCCAGAGGTTGCAGAAAGTGGGGGCTGATCTGGTTCGGGTCTCCATACCATCAATGGATGCGGCAGAGGCTTTTGGTGCGATTCGTAAGTTGGTGGATATCCCTTTAATTGCCGATATTCATTTCGATTATAAAATTGCGCTGCGTGTGGCTGAGCTGGGTGTTGATTGTCTGCGTATCAATCCGGGCAATATTGGTCGCGAAGATCGGGTGCGGGCTGTTGTCGATAAGGCTCGGGATTTTGGTATTCCAATCCGCATTGGTGTCAATGCCGGTTCGTTGGAAAAAGAATTACAAAAAAAATATGGTGAGCCCACTCCTGAAGCTTTAGTTGAGTCGGCCTTACGTCATATTGATATTCTGGATCGGCTTAATTTCCCGGATTTTAAAGTTAGTCTGAAAGCATCAGATGTGTTCATGACAGTGCATGCCTATCGTCAGCTGGCTGACCAGATTGAGCAGCCTTTGCATCTGGGTATCACGGAAGCAGGAAGTCTGCGCAGTGGAGCAGTCAAATCAGCGATAGGTTTGGGTATGCTGCTTGCGGAAGGCATTGGCGATACCATTCGGGTTTCATTGGCGGCTGATCCCGTCGAAGAAATTCGCGTCGGTTTTGATATTTTGAAAAGTCTGCGCATTCGCAGTAAAGGGATAAACCTTATTGCCTGTCCATCCTGTTCCAGACAGGAATTTGATGTGATTTCGACAGTCAACGCACTGGAAGCCAGACTGGAAGATATTATTGAACCGATGGATGTGGCTGTTATCGGTTGTGTGGTCAATGGCCCGGGTGAAGCAAAAGAAGCGGCAATTGGTTTAACTGGCGGCTCACCCAACCTGTTGTATCGTGACGGAAAACCGCATCATAAATTAGATAACGAATCATTGGTTGATCAACTGGAAAAAGAAATTCGTCAACGGATTTCTTTGCGTAGTGAACAACCCGAAAAAATAATTCCGATAAAGGACATAAGCTAAAGGTGGCAGAGATTATCCGTTCTGTCCGGGGGATGAATGACATTCTTCCGGAAATGACGCCGTATTGGCAAGTAGTGGAAACCAGCCTGAAACAGGTTCTTGATGGCTACGGTTATCAGGAAATACGGTTACCCATTCTGGAAAAAACCGAATTATTCAAGCGTTCTATCGGCGAAGTCACCGACATCGTTGAAAAAGAAATGTATACCTTTGAGGATCGTAATGGTGACAGCCTCACTTTGCGTCCAGAGGGCACCGCTGGATGTGTCAGGGCGGCCATGGAACATAGTTTATTCAATCAACAACAACGCCTCTGGTATATGGGGCCCATGTTTCGTCATGAACGTCCTCAGAAAGGCCGCTATCGTCAATTCCATCAATTAGGTGTCGAAGCCTATGGCTTCAGTGGACCCGATATCGATGCAGAGATGATTCTGTTAACGGCCAGGTTATGGAAAAAGCTGGGATTAAAAGATATTTCTCTGCAGGTAAACTCACTGGGCAGTACAGAAGCTCGTGTTAAATACCGTCAAAAGCTGGTTGAATACTATCAAGCTAATCAAGAGCAACTTGATGAGGACAGCCAACGGCGTTTGTCGAGCAATCCTTTACGCATTCTGGACAGTAAAAATCCTGAGATGCAGGCGCTTAACCAGGCTGCACCTAAGTTGATAGATTATCTTGATGCAGAGTCAGCAGAGCACTTTGAGCAATTATGCGCTACCTTAACGGAAGCTGGAATTGCTTTTGAAGTTAACCCGCGTCTGGTCCGCGGACTGGATTATTACGGCAAAACAGTTTTCGAATGGGTAACCGATCAACTGGGTGCCCAGGGAACAGTATGTGCAGGCGGGCGATATGACGGACTGATAGAGCAACTTGGCGGCAAGGCTTCCACTGCGATAGGTTTTGCCATCGGGCTCGAACGTCTGATTTCACTACTGGAAGCGGGTGGAGTACTGCCTGAAATAGCCGGACCTGACGTGTATCTGGTCGCAGTAGGGGATGTCGCCGCCGCACAATCATTATTATTAGCCGAGAGTCTGAGAGACCAACTTCCTCAACTTCGCTTGATTAGCCACTGTGGTGGTGGTAGTTTTAAAAGCCAATTCAAGCGAGCTGATCGCAGCGGAGCGCGCTGGACCTTAATTTTGGGGGAAGAGGAAATGGCGCAGCAAACCATTGGTGTGAAAACCATGGCAACAGGCGAGCAACAAACGTTAGCCTGGTCTGAACTAGCGAATTTTCTTTCTGCTTCGGCATTCAACTAACAGTTAACAAAAATAAGTAGAAATATGACGCCACTAAATATCGCCGAATGGCAATCACTGGATAGACACTATTCCGATATCAAATACCTGTCGATGCGTGAACAATTCGCACTGGATTCAGGACGTTTTGAACGTTTCTCAATTCGCTCAGGGGATTTACTGCTCGACTATTCAAAGAACCGCATTACTCAGGAAACCATCGATAAGCTGATTGCGCTGGCAGATGCGGTGAATATTCAGGAATGGATAGAACGAATGTTTTCGGGTGATCAAATTAATCACACCGAAGGTCGTGCTGTTTTGCATACCGCATTGCGCAATCGATCCAATACGCCGGTTATGGTGGATGGTCAGGATGTTATGCCACAGGTCAATGCTGTTCTCGACAAAATGGCCGCTTTCTGCGAGCAGGTGCATTCTGGTAAATGGTTAGGATTCAGCAATAAAAAAATTACTGATATTGTTAATATCGGTATTGGTGGCTCCGATCTTGGCCCAGCAATGATTTGCGATGCTTTAGAGCCTTACGGTATTGATGGCATTCAGGCACATTTTGTTTCCAATGTTGATGGCACTGATCTCAGCACAACACTGGAAAAACTGAATCCTGAAACCACACTTTTTGTTGTGGCCTCAAAAACCTTCACGACTCAGGAAACCATAACTAACGCTCAATCAGCACGGAACTGGTTTTTGAAAGCAGGGACTCAGGCCGATGTAGCAAAACATTTTGTTGCCGTATCGACCAATGCTAAAGAAGTTGCCAAGTTCGGTATTGATACTGCCAATATGTTCGAGATCTGGGACTGGGTGGGTGGACGGTACTCTTTATGGAGTGCTATCGGGCTACCGATTGCATTGTATGTTGGTATGGATAATTTCCTTCGTTTGCTGGATGGTGGACATGAAATGGATAAGCATTTCCGTACCAAGCCATTGGCAGAAAATATTCCGCTGATTATGGGAATGCTGGGGATCTGGTATATCAATTTCTTTAATGCCCAGACTCATGCAATCGTTCCCTATGATCACTCACTGGCGCGTTTTCCAAGTCACATGCAGCAGCTGGATATGGAAAGCAACGGTAAGTTTATTAACCGTCAGGGCGCTCGTATCAGTTATAAAACGGGACCGGTTATCTGGGGTACACCTGGTACTAATGGTCAACATGCTTATTTTCAACTGATTCATCAGGGTACACAGTTAATTCCAGTGGATTTTGTGTTACCGGTAAACAGTCATTATCCTGAATGTGATCACCAATCCATTCTTTTGGCCAATGGTTTGGCACAATCAGAAGCATTGATGAAAGGTAAAACGGCTGAAGAGGTCAGAGAAGAGTTGGTCAAGGAAGGCTATGAAGGCAAAGCCCTGGATGCATTATTGCCACACAAAGTTTTCCCGGGTAATCGTCCGAGTAACGTATTGTTATTTCCTAAATTGACGCCGGAAATGTTGGGGCAGCTTGTGGCCCTCTATGAGCACAAAGTATTTGTCCAGGGGGTTATCTGGAACATCAATTCATTTGACCAATGGGGCGTTGAGCTTGGTAAACAGCTTGCAAAGGCTATTTTGCCGGATTTGCAGAGTAATGCCGAAATCTCAGTGCATGATAGTTCTACTACCGAACTTATCAGACTGATCCGTACCTTGCGCCAATAGATAAATCAAAGCGGCTCGTAACTTATTACGAGCCGCTTTCATCATCAAAAGTTAATGCTTTTTACGAATAATCAGTCCAGCCAAAGGTGGTAAGTTCAATACAATTGAGTAGGGTCTGTCGGACCAGCTTGTTGATTCGCTCTGAATTACCTGACTAACAGAATAATTACTGCCACTGTAGTACTCCGAGTCAGAATTGATGGCAACCTCATATTCACCTGCTTCAGGCACACCAATTCGGTAATTATCCCTCACTACAGGCGTGAAATTAAACACGGCCACAGCGATGGAGTCCTGTCCCTGACGCAGGTAGCTAAGTACTGACTGTTCCCGATCATTGCAATCAATCCATTCAAATCCATGCGCGTCAAAGTCATGATAATGAAGCGCAGGGCTTTCACGGTAGACTTTATTTAAATCTGTGACCAGCTGTAACAGGCCCTGATGTTTTGGGTAATCCAGTAAATACCATTCCAGTGCTTTTTCACTATTCCACTCATTGCCCTGACCAAACTCTGATCCCATAAATAATAATTTTTTGCCGGGATAGCTGTACATAAAGGTATAAAGTAACCGCAGATTAGCAAATTGCTGCCACTCATCTCCGGGCATTTTGTAGCGCATCGAACCTTTACCATGCACAACTTCATCATGGGAAAAAGGCAATACAAAGTTTTCGGTAAATGCGTACAGCAAGCCAAAGGTAAGCTGATCATGATGATAACGACGATGAATGGGATCTTGTTTCATATACTCAAGGATGTCGTGCATCCAACCCATATTCCACTTCATCGAGAAACCCAGTCCGCCCATATCGGCTGGTCGTGAAACCATTGGATAGGAGGTGGATTCTTCGGCGGCGATAATACAACCAGGATGAGACTGATGCAGTATGGTATTAACTTCCTTGAGAAAGCTGATGACCTCAAGATTCTCACGACCACCATGAATATTAGGTAACCATTGACCTTCCTGACGCGAATAATCGAGATAAAGCATCGACGCGACAGCATCGACGCGTAATCCATCTATGTGGCATTCTTCCAGCCAGAAAAATGCACTGGATAACAGGAAGTTACGAACCTCGTTGCGGCCGTAATTAAAGATTAATGTACCCCAGTCCTGATGTTCTCCACGACGGGGATCTTCATGTTCATAGAGCGCGGTACCATCAAATTTGGCCAGGCCGAAGTTGTCTTTAGGGAAATGTCCTGGCACCCAATCCAGTAAAACGCCAATATTATTTTGATGGCACTGGTCGACAAAATATCGAAAATCATCCGGTGAGCCGAACCTGCTGGTCGCAGCATAATAACCTGTGGTTTGATAACCCCAGGAAATATCCAGAGGGTGTTCGGTGATAGGTAACAGTTCAATATGGGTGAATCCCATTTTGCTGACATATGGCACCAGCTTGTCAGCAAGTTCACGATAACTGCAAAAGCTGCCATCATTGCGTTTTTGCCAGGAACCGAGGTGAACTTCATAAACGCTATGGGGCGCATGGAGCCATTTTGTATGTTCCCTGTTGGACATCCATTCTTTGTCATGCCATTGGTAATTGCTGTCAAAAATCACTGACGCTGTACCAGGCCGAAGTTCTGCCTGCTGGCAATAAGGATCCATTTTCAGATGCAGACTGCCATCATGATGGTTACGTATTTCATATTTGTAGAGCTCACCGATTTCCAGACCCGGAATAAATAACTCCCATACGCCAGTACTGTCCCTGGAACGCATGGGGTGGCTGCGGCCATCCCAACGATTGAAAGTGCCAACAACACTGACACGTTGGGCATTGGGTGCCCAGGTGGCAAACATCACACCCTCTACACCGTTTACAGTGCGCTTGTGAGATCCCAGAATTCGATAGGCATGCCAGTGTTTACCCTTGGCAAAAAGATACAGATCGTAGTCTGAAAGTTGCGGAGGGAAGCAGTACGGATCGTAATGACTCTGAATTTGATTTTGTGAAGTGGTACGATGAATCTGGTATGGCGTTTCTAAGTCATCAGAACGACCTGTCCACTCAAAAATATCTGTGCCTTCAACCCGCTTCATAGGTAGATTGTTTCCTACCGTGGCGGATTCGGTATGAGGTAAGAAAGCCCTGACATACACTCCGCTTTTGGTCGGATGACGACCCAAAACTGCAAAAGGATCATGATGTCTGGCTTCTATGATTTTAAGTTGGTCATCTGTCAAATTTTGTTCAAAAACCATAGATATACTGTCCCATAAATTTTTCTATTGCTGTCCACCTTAACGATGTGGCACGCTTAAAGCCATTACAACATATTTCATTGCATAGCTGGCTGGAGATTTGAATATGCCCAAAAATAATAGCACGCGTTTTGTCAGTCGACTGACCAGAGATACTCTGGCACTGATCCTGGCTGGCGGACGTGGTTCACGCTTAAAACAACTGACGAGTTGGCGTGCAAAACCCGCAGTACCCTTTGGTGGAAAATTCAGGATTATAGATTTTCCCTTATCTAACTGCGTCAATTCCGGGATCCGCAGGGTAGGTGTGTTAACGCAATACAAGGCACATTCACTGATTAGACATATACAACAAGGCTGGGGCTTTATGCGCGGCGCCCTGGGGGAATTTGTGGAGTTATTACCCGCCTCTCAGCGTACCGAACAGGGATGGTATACCGGCACAGCCGATGCGGTGTATCAGAACATCGATATTCTTCGAAATCATGGTCCTGAGTATGTACTAATTCTAGCAGGTGATCATATTTATAAAATGGATTACGGGGATATGTTGGCTGAACATGTTGCGCAAAATGCTGACATGACCATTGGCTGTATTGAAGTACCACTGGATCAAGCCAGGGCTTTTGGGGTTATGTCTGTTGATTTGAATCATCGAATCATTGCATTTGACGAAAAACCTGCAAACCCAACGCCCCTTCCGGGTCATGATGATGTAGCTTTGGCCTCAATGGGAATTTATATTTTTAATGCAGGCTTTCTTTATGAGCAGTTGATCAAGGATGCTGATAATCCAAAATCTAGCCATGACTTTGGTCACGACATTATTCCATCGTTAATTGAACAATATAAAGTTGTCGCTTTTCCATATAAAGATGTACAGGGCAACGACCCTGGATATTGGCGTGATGTGGGGACCATCGATGCGTTTTGGTCGGCGAACCTTGAGTTGATTGGTGTAACACCTGAGCTTAACCTTTATGACGAAGATTGGCCAATCTGGACTCATCAAGCTCAACTGCCACCTGCCAAGTTTGTGTTTGATGATGACGACCGTCGTGGCATGGCTGTGGACTCAATGGTTTCGGGCGGATGCATTATTTCCGGTTCCACTGTTCGACATTCAGTATTGTTTTCTAATGTCGAGGTTCATAGTTTCAGTCTTATAGAAGACAGTGTGGTGCTTCCGGATGTTAGTGTTGGCAGGCATTGTCGCTTGAAAAACGTAGTAATTGATAAAGGTTGCATCGTACCGGAGGGAACAGTTATAGGCGAAGATCCTGAATTGGATGCACAACGTTTTGAAGTTTCCCCCAACGGTGTTGTATTAGTAACGCCTGAAATGCTGGGACAAAATTACCGTTATGTCAGATAAATTAAAAGTTGTGCTGTGCTGGCATATGCACCAGCCTCAATATAGTGAACCAATGGGAGGAAGCTATCAGCTCCCGTGGACCTATCTGCATGCAATAAAAGATTATGTCGATATGGCCTGGCATCTCGAACAGATCCCTGAGGCTCGTGCGGTGGTTAATTTCGCACCTACCTTGCTGGAACAGATTGATGATTATGATCAGCAGCTGAAAGGCCGGTTTAAAGGGACGGGGTGTCTGAAAGATCCTTTGTTAATTGCGCTGGATTCACCGGTACAACCGGTTCATATTGAAGAACGCCAGACAATACTAAGTGCTTGTCTGCGCGCCAATGATGAGAAACTTATAGCGCCGTTTCCCATATTTGCAAAACTAGCTGAAATGGCACGCTGGGTATTGGAAGAGAAACAGCGTCTGGCCTACCTTAATGATCAATTCCTGGTGGATATGCTGGTTTGGTACCATCTGGTATGGATGGGCGAGTCGGTGAGACGCAACGATATTCGTATTCAGGCCTTAATGAAAAAAGGTCAGCAATTTAGTTTTCATGACCGCCGGCAATTGATGATCGTGATTGGTGAGTTGCTGAGCGATGTTATTCCACGCTATCGAAGACTCGCGGAAGCTAAAAAAGTAGAGTTATCGGTAACGCCTTACGCCCATCCGATAGTGCCATTATTACTGGATATCAATAGCACACTGGAAGCAATGCCAGATGCTCTGTTGCCACAAATTCGGCAGTACCCTGGTGGTGATGCCCGTACCGAATGGCATATGGAAAAAGGCCTTGAGGTATTTGAGTCATTCTTCGGTTTCCGTCCCAAAGGTTGTTGGCCATCTGAAGGTGCGGTTTCAAAACAGACCATTGAATCAGTAGCGAAACACGGTTTTAATTGGACAGCCAGTGGTGAAAATGTTTTACGAAACAGTCTGCAAAAAAGTGCTTTGCCAGATAGTAGCATTCACAAACCTTACCAGCTCGAAGCTGTAGGTCCTGCATGCTTTTTCCGAGATGATGGTTTATCCGATTTAATTGGTTTTACTTACACAAAATGGAGTGCAGAAGATGCTGTTAACGACTTTATTTATCATCTGACCAATATCAAAGCTACTACAGAGGATGATCCTGATAGAGTTGTTTCAGTCATTCTGGATGGAGAAAATGCCTGGGAACATTATTCCTATAATGGGTTTTACTTTTTGCAAAACCTTTATAAACAGCTTTCCAGACATCCGGATATAGAATTGACAACTTTCTCTGATTGTCTGGAGAACGGCGTTAAACCCGCGTTATTACCTGAAATGGTAGCCGGTAGCTGGGTTTACGGTACTTTCTCCACCTGGATTGGTGATGTTGATAAAAATCGTGCATGGGATCTGTTGAGTCAGGCAAAACAGGTGTATGACGAAAAAATTTCTGCTACAGCGATTGACGACGATCTGCTACAGGCAATCGATAAACAGCTGGCTATTTGCGAGGGATCGGACTGGTTCTGGTGGTTTGGCGATTACAACGCAGCTGATAGTGTCAGTGATTTTGAACGGCTGTTCCGTTTGCATTTATCAAATCTTTATCAAATGTTGGGAGAAGAAGTGCCTCAAATATTGTCAGAGGTTGTGTCATTAGGAGGAGGGGATGCTGAGCAGGGCGGTACGATGCGTCGTGGCGGCTAATTGATGAAACAAGCACATATTTTTGATAACCGTCGAACGGGTGTACTGCTGCATATCACCAGTTTACCCAATAGAAACTTAGGGGCTGATGCCTACCGTTTTGTTGATTTCTTGCACCAGTCAGGGGTAACAGTCTGGCAAATGCTGCCATTAGGACCTACACATGATGATGGTTCGCCCTATCAATGTTTATCGGCTCACGCTGGCAATAACAAACTATTATGTGAAGCTTATATTAAAGCTCAACCTTGGGTACACACCGAAGAGCTGGCGGGTAAAAAAATCTACACAATCGTGGCAAATGCTTACAAGCAATTCTACGAAAACGCTAATGAAGCTGACTGGGCAGCGTTTGATAGCTTTTGTCAGCGACAGGCATTCTGGCTGGAAGATTATGTTTTGTATCGTGAGATACGCAATCTGAATCATGCGCTGCCTTGGTTTGACTGGCCAGTTGAATTTCGTGACCGAGATCCGGCTGCGTTGAAAGACCTGGCTGAGCAGCGTGCCGAATCCCTGAATATTCGTCGCTTTGAACAATTTCTTTTTTTTCAGCAATGGAATAACTTAAAAACCTATGCCAATCAAAATCACGTCAAATTGTTCGGTGATATGCCAATATTTGTTGCTCATGACAGTGCAGATGTTTGGGCAGCACCTGAGCTATTTACTCTGGATGAAACAGGACACGCTACAAAAGTAACCGGTGTTCCGCCAGACTATTTCTCCACAACAGGACAACGATGGGGGAATCCGCTTTATGAATGGCAGGCGCACATTGATGAAAATTTTGATTGGTGGGTAAAACGTTTGTCGACCCAACTGGAGCTGTTTGATTTAATCCGTATAGATCATTTCAGGGGTTTTGAGTCATGCTGGGAAATTCCAGCCAGTTGCGAAACAGCAATGGAAGGCGAGTGGGGTAAAGCCCCAGGTGAAGCTTTATTTAATAGACTGGTCGCAAAATTTGGGGAGCTTCCGCTTGTTGCAGAAGATCTGGGCATCATCACTGAGGAGGTAACTGCTCTGCGTGAAAAGTTTGCTATGCCTGGCATGAAGATTTTGCAATTTGCATTTGGAGGCGATGCTGATAATCCGTATCTGCCTCATCAGCATTGCAGAGAGAGTATTACCTATACCGGTACTCATGATAACAATACCAGTCTTGGCTGGTATCATGAACTTGATGATGCAGCCCGACAGCATTTGCATCAATATATTGGAACCAGCGATGAAGCAATGCCCTGGTTACTTATTCGAGTAGCATTAAAATCAGTCTCACAGCTTGCTGTTATTCCTATGCAGGATTTACTTGAGTTAGAATCAGAGCATCGGATGAACATTCCTGGAACTACGGAGGGTAACTGGAAATGGCAATTTGACTGGAATATGCTTCCAGAATATTGCTCTGATAAGTTAAGACAATTAAATCAGCTATACGGACGTATCATTCATGAATAATACAGATGATTATTTTTTTAGTGAGTCCCATATTTGGCTGGAAGAACAGGGAGATGGGATTTTTACGCTTGGTATTACAGAGCATGCTCAGGATAGCCTGGGAGATATTGTTTTTATCGAGTTGCCTGCCGAAGGACAGCAGTTTGCAGCGGGTGAAGGATGTGCAGTGATCGAATCGGTAAAATCAGCATCCGATGTAATTATGCCGATTCATGGAGAAATTATTGCCATTAATCAGCAGTTAGTCGAAATGCCTGAACTGATTAATCAGGAGCCTTTTAACAATGGATGGATTGTGCGTTTTCGCTCTGAAGCTCCGTATGAAGAAATAGCGGCAGAATTGATGAGTGCAGCGGACTACGAGGCTTTTCTGGACCAATAGACGGCACCTAATATACTAGGTTGCCGAGCACCTGTTAAATGACGCAAATCAAGTTCATTATGTTGCAAAGTCTGTTCAGCAAACCATGCAAAGGCGGCCGACTCAACCCATTGAGGGTCTAAACCGATTTCAGCAGTAGTAGAAACCATAATCGGGGATAAATCCTTCCTTAGTTGCTCAACTAAAGCAGTGTTTTTTGCCCCACCACCACAGATATAAAGTTTGTCTGTTTGAGCAGCGTATTGATGAATAGCATCTGCAATTGTCGACGAGGTTAATGCCAAGAGTGTGGCTTGAATATCCTGTGGTGGTAGATCTTCGCAATTAGCAGTGATTATCTGCTTCATTAACCAGTTTTGGTTAAATAATTCACAACCCGTGCTTTTAGGGATCTCCCGTTTGAAATAGGGATCAGACTTTAAAGTTAATAACAGGGATTGATTAACCTGCCCACCTTCAGCCCATATCCCATCATTATCAAAAGCCTGATGTTGATGCTTTTGTATCCAGGAATCCATTAAGGTGTTACCGGGCCCGGTATCAAATCCTTGAAGTGAACTATGTGGAGCTTTCGTTAAGATGGTGATATTACTAATGCCACCAATATTGACGATGACCCTGTTTTCACTATCAGAACGAAAAATAGCTGCGTGGAATGCTGGAACTAATGGTGCTCCCTGACCTCCATTTACCATATCACGCTGGCGGAAATCACATACTGTGGTTATACCGGTTTTTTCAGCAATAACATTACCATTGCCGATTTGCATGCTAAAGGGATAAATTGAGTCAGGAGAGTGGAAAACTGTCTGACCATGACAACCAATACCATCAACTTGATGAGGTGATACATCTGAAGATTCCAGTAGATTAAGAATCGCTTCTGCATAGGCATGGCCAAGCTGGATGTCGAGCTCCCCTAATTGGGATAGCTGACATTGTTGAGAACAGATCAATGTTCTTAAAGCAGTTTGCAGATCTTTTGAAAAATCCGCACTATGAAAACCAATTAATTTCGGTTGGTCGGTCGGTGATGTCTCGATTAATGCAGCATCAATTGCATCAAGACTCGTGCCTGACATTACACCGACATAAAGTCCCATCTCTGATATAGCTAGTCTTGACGTAATGCCAATGTTGGAACTTGCAGATTATCCAAACTGGCAAGTAATGTTTGTGACTGCGTTTTGAACTCTGTCAGATATTGACCAGGGATTGGTTCAGCTTTTGGTAAAGTGACGGTTAATGGATTTTTATGTACGCCGTCGACTCGGAATTCGTAATGCAAATGTGGCCCGGTTGCCAGTCCACTGCTACCAATATATCCAATGACTTCACCTTGTCTTACCCGTTGGCCAGCGCGAATACCACTCTTGTATTTAGACATATGGGCAAATAGCGTGGTGTATCGTCCACCATGTGACAGGATAACTGTACGACCATAACCGCCCTTATTACCAACGAATGCTACTTTGCCATCGCCAGTCGCCAGAATAGGTGTTCCAGTTGCAGCAGCGTAGTCAACACCACGGTGGGGACGGTTAGTTTTTAATACAGGGTGTTTACGATTTGGATTAAAGCCTGAGCTTATACGTGAAATGGGAACAGGGGTACGAGTAAAAGCTTTACGCATGCTGTCGCCGTCTGGGGTGTAAAAACGACTTTCACCATTGTTGTCAGTGAACCGAATAGCTCGGAAGGTTTTGCCGCGATTGGTAAATTCTGCTGCCAGAATTTCACCATCAGCAATCTTCTCTCCATCCAGGAAATTTTCATTATAAATAACTTTGAAACTGTCACCTTGACGTAAATCCAATGCAAAATCGATATCCCAACCGAAAATATGCGCCATTTGCATAATTAACTTGTCTGACATGCCGGCTTTCTGGGCATCTAAAAAGAGTGAACTTTGAATTTCACCTGCAACCAATTGACGATGCTTATCAAGTTCCCGTTCAATGAGATCTGTTTCAAAGCCTTTTTCAGTTGACGTTAAGATCAATGTTTTCATGGGAGTTAATTGTAATTGCAGCTGTTTCAGTACCAGCTTCTGCTCATTATCCGTCACTGTTCCAAAACGAAGTACCTGACCGGGTTTGAGATTGAGAAGAGCTTTTGCATCTTCACCAGCTGTCTGCGCAACAAGATATACATCACGTGCCGTTAAACCTACACGGGGGAAAATCAAGGACAGGTTATCGCCTGATTTTACTTTAACTTCTTGCCAACTCAATTCATCTGAAGTGGTTACATTGTCAGCTGGAGACGCTGATAAAGCATCGTTTAGAATAGTGATGTCTGATTCATTTTCACTGGCTGCTTTCGGTTGATTCAGATGTAACCGTTCAATTTCAGCAGATTCATTCAAAGCAGCATTCGTGGTAACAGGTTGTTCTTCTTGAATGGTAACAATATCAGCTGAGGGTGTAGGTTCCGGTGAGGGCTGAGAGGGTAAGTTAATAGCTGTTTCTGATGCTGAGATCGTGGCTTCAGCATTTTCAGGTATGTTCGGGAGTTGTACTGGCAGGGTTTGACTTGTCGTGGCGCTGGGTTCGCTTGTAGCAAGTACAATCCCGGTGATGAAAATACCGGTTAATGCGAGTAACGACAAGATAGTGATATGTCGGTTTTTATGGGGAGACAGCGATTCAGATTTAAATAACTTTGATTGCTGTGATGAGCTCAGAAGTCTGTTACGTTTCTTCATGGGCATTCCCTGTTTATAGTAAATTCGTGCAATTCTCTCAGCATTTACACAGAATTGAAACCCCTTCAGGGCAAGATCTTGTGTTATATTGCCCGCCAATTTTTAAAGTGCGGAGAACGATGATGACAACTGTACAAGAAACCTTGGCAGAAATCCGTCGTGGAGCAGAAGAAATTCTGGTCGAAAAAGAACTGATAGAAAAGCTGGAAAGCGGCAAGCCACTGCGTATTAAAGCTGGTTTTGACCCTACTGCACCAGACTTGCATCTTGGGCATACGGTACTCCTCAACAAGTTACGTCTGTTTCAGGAATTGGGACACGAGATTCTATTTTTGATTGGCGATTTTACCGGGATGATCGGCGATCCAACCGGTAAAAATGTGACGCGACAGCCATTAACGCCTGAACAGGTCAAATGCAATGCGGAAACATACCAACAACAAGTATTCAAAATTCTGGATCCAGCTCGCACTCAGGTTGTTTTTAATTCGCATTGGATGAACGAGTTGTCTTCTGCGGATATGATTCGGTTAGCTTCTCACCATACCGTTGCCCGTATGCTGGAGCGTGATGACTTTCACAAACGTTACACAACCGGCCAATCTATTGCTATTCATGAGTTTTTGTATCCTTTAATTCAAGGATATGACTCCGTTGTGCTTGATGCTGATGTAGAGCTGGGTGGAACGGATCAGAAATTTAACTTGTTGATGGGACGAGAATTACAAAAGGCTTATGGGAAATCACCCCAGTGTGTTCTGACGATGCCACTTCTGGTTGGGCTGGATGGTGTGCAGAAAATGTCAAAATCGCTGGGTAACTATATTGGTATCGATGAAAGTCCGAAGGATATCTTTGGCAAGCTCATGTCAATTTCCGATGAACTGATGTGGCGTTATATTGAGCTGCTCAGTTTTAAGTCATTAGATGAAATTGCTGATTGGAAGCAATCAACAGCAGAGGGCCGGAATCCGGTTGAGATTAAAAAGTTATTTGCTGAGGAAATTGTTTCTCGCTTTCATGGCGAAGATGCTGGGCCACAAGCTCGCCAGGATTTTGAAAATCAATTCAAAAAGGGCGAAATCCCCGACGACATCACTGAAGTAACGTTGACTGTTGGAGCAGAAGGTATGCCAATAGCCAATGTCCTTAAAGAAGCCGGGCTGACAAGTAGCACCTCAGATGCAATGCGCATGATCCAGCAGGGTGCTGTCAAAATCGACGGCGAAAAAGTAGAGGATAAATCCTTAATAATTGGGGCTGGCGTCGAAGGTGTGTTTCAGGTAGGAAAGCGCAAGTTTGCCCGTATCAGCACCAACTAATTCTATGTTCTAAAGAGCTTTAATCTGCGTCACAGTGTTAGATAACTTGGCGACCACACCGCTTACAATTTTTTTGCGCATGATTCATCCTCAAGCGTAGTTCGAAATATAATGACTGCAGCTTTACCAAAGCCATAACTGGTTATTAATAGACTCGAATACAGATAGATATTAAAAGCTGTGAACCAGATACCCACTGGGATATAAGTTTCTGATAGCGGATCCAGTACAGGAAACATTGCATACAATAAAAAAAGACTGGAATTGGTAAATGCTCCTGTTACCATCGCCCAGCGAACATGCCATGGCAATCCAATCCTTGCAGCATAAAATCCCAGAATCAAAGCACTCATCAGTAAAAAGTCGATGTGTGCCTGCAGCACTCGCATAGGTTTACCCGGAAATAAAGTCTCCAGAAAGCCAATCTGGTTATAGATACCAACGAGTGACCAAGCCAGTAATAAAGCCATCAATATCCATAAGCATGCTCCTCTTATCAGCACCACATTACCGGTGTGGTTATCATTCTGTTTCATACTCTCTCCTGTTATTATTCTGAAATACAACAACAGTATGCCGAGCTTAAAATGAGTATTCTTTACTCTAACGGCAGAAATCCTTGTACATTTGGGTGATGAGTTATGACAAACGCACTGATTGCTCCTCCAGACCAGAGAGCTGATGGTCCTGATTCGCTTGTTCGTCTCGGTGGGCAGCGATTCTGTACTGAGCAACAACCCAGCGGTCAGCGGGTAGAGTGGCTGAAAGAAGTCATTGGTCGGGAATATGCTAACGTCGATATTACGCCGCCTCAGGATATGGTGTTGTTCAATGATATGTTGATTTATCCCTGGCAAGAAGGTGTAAGGCTGTCACCCATTCAATCCAATGCAATTACGTTGGAGCGGTTACCTCAAGAACCTTCCCATTCAATTCAGGACTATTATTTCATGGTCCTGCTTACATCCGGGAAGTACAAGTTAGAGCAGGGCGGGAGAGAAGTTTTTCTAAAACCAGGTGAAATGACGATTTATGACGCGACAGAGCCGCACAGAATTACCATTCCAGAAGCTTTTTCCAAGATATTGATTTCTATCCCCCGCAAGATTCTGGATCCACGGCTAAATAATATTGGAAGAATTACAGCTACCCGGATTCCTTCGGCTGAGGGCATTGGATCAGTCACCAGTAGTTTTATTCAATCTACCGTTATACAACTGGAACAATTTTCCAGACCACAGTTTCAATCATTATCGCAGCCAGTGGTCGATATGTTGACCTTGTCACTAGGGCAGATTATTCAAAATAAGCTGACAACAACCAGCCACCGTCAGATTATGTTGATACGTCTCAAACAATATATAAAGAGTGCAATGAGCGACCCAGAACTCACTGCAACAAAAATTGCCGATGCGACAGGCTTATCGAAACGTTATCTCAACAACTTATTCAATGAAGAAAATACCTCGCTAATGCGCTCCCTGACGGAAGAGAGATTGGAGTTGTGTCGGCATTGACTGGCAAGCGCTTTTTATGCTCACCTTTCGATTACCCAGATTGCTATGCAATATGGTTTTAACAATATGTCCCATTTCAGCCGGATTTTTAAAAAATATTACGGGTGTTCGCCTAGAGCATATCGTCAACTATTTACCAATTTCTAGATTTACCAGCACCAAAGTAAGTAAAAATTACCT